>JAEWZA010000264.1 GCA_023395575.1 Bacillota bacterium | reverse complement strand
GGTATGGCACCATTAAGTCCAATTGGCGAAAGCACATTAGTATTTGAATTTCCAGCAATATCAATAATCCTTCTATAAGATTTTTTTGCTGAAGAGAAAACATCTGATAAATCAATTCCTCTCTCATCCTCTAAAACATCAGTACAAATAGTAATATATAGCTTGTCTGCTTTTTGCATAAGCTTTGATATTACAGCATACTCCTGAGGGGTAAAGCCTGAAAAGCCATCAATCCAGATTTCAGCGCCATCATACATATGTGTTTCGTCAAGCTTACCTGCCAAAACTGTAAGTTCATCGTCTGCATCTCTATATTTTTTTGACAAAATATTTTCAAATTCCGAATATATTAATTTAATTTCATTGAGCTTGTATTTAAGATAATTCTCTTCATCTAGATGTTTTAAAACAGAATCCAGACTATCAGGATGAACATTGTATCTTTTTAGTTCTGTAATCAATGTAGATATGGTATTTACAAAGCCCTTACAGTTAGCTGACTTCTGAAAAATAGCAAATTCATCCTTCATTTTATCTAGAATACGGTAAATTATCATGCATTTTCCGGCCGGATGAAGGTGCGGATATGTGATTCCTCCTACTTCATTGAGTACCCTATATGCCATTCTTCGAAAGCTAAGAACCTCAGTTTTGAGAATACCACCTGTTTTGAGAACACTTATCAAATCTCGTTCTGCCTGTAAAGTATATTGCTCTGGAACAAGCAAAACTAGTTTTTTTGAGTAATTAACAAGTAGTTTTGATTTTATTTGATTCAAGCATTGGAATGATTTTCCAGAGCCTGCTCTTCCATAAATAAATTGAAGGCTCATATTTTACTCCCTTTTATTTAAAATCAGCAAATTGCTTTGCCAATTTAGTTGTTTATTTTAACCTCAATTATCTTCAGTATCTGAAATATTCTCTTCTAAAAAAGTCTGCTCAGAAAGCACATGCTTTGGGAGAAGGTTTCTGCGTTCACCTATTAATGCTGCTGTAATTATATAAAACAGGATACCTATTATTGTTGTTGATATAAGTGAGCTAACAGGTTCAAAATTTGAAGTAAAAAATACTGTGTTTGTTGGTAACACGCCATCTGGATAGCTTATAAGTAAAAAACAAATAAGGTTATTAACTGTATGAGCTCCCATTGCCGCCTCAAGAGAATTTGTCTTGATTGTTATTAATGCCAACATCACACCAATTACAAAGTAATTAAGTACCATACATATTGTACTAAACACACCTAATCTAGTAGATGCATAAATCTCTGGATTGGCAAGGTGTGGCAGCGCAAACAAGCTACCTGAAATGATCGAAAGAATAATACCATTTTTAATTTTAAGCCCAAAGCTTTGAATTACATATCCCCTAAACACAAATTCTTCTGTACAAGCTTGAATAGGAGTCATTATTAGAATAATAGGCAATGCAATCCAAAATTTTGATGCATCAAATGTTATAGAATATGTCTCCGGAAAAATAAAATAATCTATAACTGTACCTAACGATAGTAAAACTCCAAATACAAAAAAGCCAATAAAAAACCTGCTCCATTGAATTTTAGGTTTGGTAGTAATCAGTGTTTTAAAGGGTCTATAATGAATAAACTTAACTGCTATAAAAGCACCAAAAAGCATAAAATATAAAGAAAAGTTAGTCAGTATATAATTTAGCATTGGTGGTATATACTTTTCAAGTAAATCCATACCATTTGCCATATTGACAGCATCAAATAAAGCCTCTTTATTAGTAAAAAGTACATATAATATTGGTATTGATATTATAATTGATCCGATAAAAAGATAGAAATATAGAATAATAGCTATCGCTGACACAAATCTTGAAGGCCTTATATCTCCTGTTTTAGCCATCTCTTCATATTTGGTTATCAAAAATTTATCCCCCTTAATTTTGCTTAGTAAGTTATCATAATTTTTTCGTAGTTAATCAACTTTAACATATGAAAATTGATTTAATTATATAACTAGTTCATTATAACATTCTCTTTTTCAAATTTGAATCAATATATTTTTCTGCCTTTTATCCTCTTATATTTGCTGCTTTAACTTCTGAACCCACCAAAGCATTAGCAGCCTCCATTCCACTCTTAAGAGCTCCTTGCATCCAGCGATGTAAGGCTGACACATGTTCTCCTGCAAAGAAAACCCGGTTATTATATTCAGGGAGTGTCATTTCCCAAGAAAATAATTCCTTCTGTTGCGGTGTGAAATAACAGAAGGCACCTCTAAACAAAGGATCATCATTCCAAACTTGAGTCTTATAGTCTGTAACAATAGAATCCAGTTCAAATTTTTGTAAACCATGGACTTCCTCAACATCACGTTTTATTTTTTTAAACCGCTCTTTTTCATCCATATTACCTAATCTAACTGTATCCAAATTAAAATTATAGGATGCAAGAAATACTCCAGGTCTTTCTGCTCTTTTTTGGTTTAAATCACTATCAGCTTTAGCTTCACTATTTTCAGTGTTTGATTGATACCAAATAGTTGTAATTGGAAGATCCGTGTAGGAACCTCCTCCAAATATACCTTGCTCCTCCCAGAATCGTTTATTGCAATTAAATAATGATTTTTGAGCATTTACATAATTAACTTCCTTTATGGCTTGCATTTTGGTACTGCTGAACATGGGTCTTATATCCATTGTTCTAAGTACTGAAAACGGTATAGCACAAATAATGTAATCAAAGTCCTCATACTGAATTTCTTGTGAAACCTTGTCTTGATATGATAATGTCACAGTACTGTTTTCTCTACGGTAAATTCCTTTAACTGTATTACCTGATTTCCATTTAACCTTCCCAAGCAGATGTAAAGGAATATCTGGATAATACTCTTGAGGCGTATTACTTAAAAAAGACTTATAGAATGCAAGAGGCAAATTAACTAATCCATCATTAATTTCATACATGAACCAGAAATTAACTGGAAAATACTCTTGAACGAAGTCAACATAATTATTATAAAGGAACTCCCCTCCAATGGGAAATAAATTTGATAGAAGGTTTATAGCACCCTGACTTAGATTTCTGCTCTCAAACATCTGTCTAGTATTTAGACTATCCCAATATAAAAGATGTTTGCTATATGTTTCCTTTACTTTAATTATTTCAATTCTGCTGCTAGGAGGTGCTTTAAGTATTGGTGCCTCAATTGCATAATACCCTAACTCCTGCCATGCAGTTTTTCTCTCCATAGTTGTTAAATTATATGTAGGATAGATATATTTCTTTACATTTTCACCATAGGCATCATTTCTAACTCTTGTCTGGTGCAAATAAATAAAGGTATTTGGGTCAGTTTGCCTAAATGGTCGAGTTTTAAGCTTGAATAAATTTATATAGTGCCAAACAGTTTCATGATTTACGGGAATACGCATGGGACCTAATTCCCCATATAGTTCTTTCTCCTTATCAAAATAGTATGTATAAACTCTTCCTCCTATACGTTCAGCAGAAGCCTCAAATATAGTAATGTCAAAGCCTAGCTTTCTTAATTCAAAAGCAGAAGACATTCCTGCTAAGCCGCCACCTATTATTCCTACTCTTTTTCCTTTAAATTCACCTGGATTAGCAAGTACAGTAATGCTCTTAGGTGGAGATAAAGCTTCAGCTATATTATAGAAATCTTCAGTATGACAAGTTCTATATAGAGCATAATATGACATTTTATTGCGTTCTTCATCTGTAGGATTATCCGGTTGAGGAGGTCTTGGAACCTTTGAATAGAGAAGATTTGGGCAAATCATTGTAAAATCACCTTTATTAACCTTTGTCATCCTATTAAAATGTATGAAATAACTAAATTAAAGGTGCATATAAACTATTATACTATTTGAAAAATTAAATAAATTAAGTGAAATTTTTTTCCACGTGTCTTTATTTCTAACTTGGGAAGTATAAATATTGAACATATGCTGTTAAATAATATATGAAAGGTTGATGATTAATGAAAGTAAAAGATGTTATGACTAAAAATGTCACTTATGTTAATCCAGCGACAACTGTTACAGAAACTGCACATCTTATGCAGATGCATAATGTTGGTGCTATACCTGTTTGTGATCAAAGCGGTGTAGTTGGTATAGTAACTGATAGAGATATCGTTGTCAGGACTATTGCTCCAGGCAAAAATCCACAGATGACAACTGTTAAAGATGTTATGACTGCAGGAGTTTCAACAGTGTCTCCTGATATGGACATTAAGGATGTTACAAGACAAATGGCTAATAGCCAAATAAGAAGAGTTCCTGTCATAGAAAACAACACTTTAGTGGGAATAGTGGCACTCGGAGACGTAGCAGTCGATGCAAAATATGATACTGAGGTTGCAGAAACATTAATTAATATTTCAAAGCCAACTAAATAATCAAAAAAACTTACTTTTTGAGGCTTTAGCTGATTGCAATTAACTATAGCAATTTATGTTATAAAAACCAGGTTAGGTGTCGCTCACCTAGCTTGGTTTTTTCACATTCTAAATTATCGTTATACTAGTTTATTTTAAAGTGAGTTTGCAGTAAAACTACTTATTGCTTATTACTTGCTTATTACTTATACGCGAGTTCAACTTAGATAAATGGGATACTTGATTAAAGATATTTGTTTGAAC
>JAEWZA010000232.1 GCA_023395575.1 Bacillota bacterium | reverse complement strand
ACTCCGTTCTTGTCAACTAGTCCGTATTTGCCGTTCAACTCTACCTTACGTAATCCTGAATCAAAGAAAACATTGAGGGTCTTTTGATAGTCAGATGTGGTGCCCAGCCATGCAACATCACTGTCATAGTAGTTTTGATTCCCTGTTGTATTGCTCGACTCAGCAGTAGACTTACTACTGTCGGCCGCTATTGTCGAAAAAGGCATCAGTGTCATTATCATACACAGAATGAGCAAAATACTCGTTTGTCGTTTCATCATATATTGTTCCTCCCATTCAAGTTTTGTTAGTTAAGCGTATAAGTCTTTTATCCCATATTAATTCTAGCATAAATCTTACCGACAAAACATTCATTGCATATACGATGTTTTTTTTGACATGAATCATTATTTATAGACGTGAATACAGCATGAATATTCTAATTATCATATCACTTTATAGTTTCACTGCCTTAGTTGACATTGAAGTATTCATATAATTATCAAATAGTCCACAACCTTTGTCTTCATAAAACCCAATAATCGCAAATCCAGCAGAAATCTGTCCTTGAATTTGGTCTTCAATAGAATGTCCCCAACAATAACCATCTTCCTCTGCAACGGCTTTCACTTTTTCATCTTCAAGGTGTTCAATATCTGCATAAGGGATAGAATTTTGAATTCTGTATGTTGATATTTTTGCTTCTTATCTGTTTCTTACTTGTTTATTACCGCTCAAATTTTGCTACTCTTCACTACTACTCATTACTTTTCCATGAGTCATAACCACACGTAGAACGTGTGGTATTCGTTACACAAAAGAATAACCCCAGAAACATTGAGTTTCTGAGGTTTGTATACTCTTTGAAATATTTTCCAGACTATCATGTAATGATAATCTATTATCTCTTTGAGAACTGTGATGCCTTTCTTGCTTTTTTGAGACCGTATTTCTTTCTTTCCTTCATTCTTGGGTCTCTTGTTAAGAAGCCTGCTTTTTTAAGAGCTGGTCTGAGTTCTTCATCAGCCTTTAAAAGTGCTCTTGAGATACCATGTCTGATTGCACCAGCTTGACCTGTGAAACCTCCACCAACAACTGTGCATATAACATCAAACTTTGTAAGTGTATCAGTAAGAGTTAATGGTTGCTTAACAATAACTTTCATTGTTTCTAATCCGAAATAATCATCTAATGATCTATCGTTTATTAATACCTTGCCCTCACCAGGAACAAGTCTTACTCTTGCGATTGATTTTTTTCTACGTCCTGTACCGTAGTAATATACCTTTGCCATTATTATTTCTCCCTCCCTTAAATATCTAAATCAAGTACTTCAGGTTTTTGTGCCTGATTAACATGCTCAGAACCAGCATATACTTTGAGTTTTCTGAACATTTGTCTGCCAAGACTGTTCTTTGGAAGCATTCCTTTTACAGCTATTTCAATAGCTCTCTCAGGATACTTTTCTAATAAATGTCTGTACTTAATCTCCTTAAATCCACCTGGATGCTGGGAGTGAGTTTTGTGAGTTTTTTGTTCAAGTTTTTTACCTGTTAATACAACTTTTGCTGCATTTAGTACAATTACGTGATCACCAGTATCGCAATGTGGTGTGTAAATTGGCTTATTTTTACCTCTTAAAATACTAGCAACTTCACTTGCTAATCTTCCAAGTGGCTTACCTTCTGCATCAACAATGTACCATTTTCTTTCAACTTGTTCAGCTTTTGCCATGAAAGTTTTCATTCTTTAATACAACCTCCTCTAAAATCTATAACCTTTTTATGTTAACAGTTAATTTCCTTATTTTTAAAAGTAACCGTTTAGGACACTTACATATTTTAATATAGACGCAACTCTCTGTCAAGTACAAATTGCTGATAATTTAATTTATCTCTTATTATCTCTCTATTTATCTCAATATATGTCCCATTCTCTTGTATAATCACTTTTCATTTCACTTTTTTAATACATTAATAAAATTGGTTTGCAGAACAACAGACCATTTAATAAGTCTCCCGCATCAATAATATTCTAAGCGTGAATACTGATTTAATAATATATCTCCATCAAATATAGCCCCTCAGCAGGTGCAGTTTTACCGGCTCTAGTTCTATCTAAACTTCCAATAATCAATGGTATTTCATCTGCATCAATCTTTCCCATTCCTACATATATTAAAGTCCCTGCTATTATCCTCACCATATTGTACAGAAATCCATTACCGGAAACTTCTATGCTGATTATATTGTCTTCTTTTTTTTGAAGCTCCATACTGAATATTTCTCTCACAGTGCTTTTAACCTGTCCACCTGTTGCTTGAAAAGCAGCAAAATCGTGTTCTCCAATAAAATACTTAGCCGCTCTTTGCATTTTTCCAAAATCAAGTTCTGGTCTTACATGATATGTTCTATTTCTCATAATTGCAGAGGCATGCGCACCATTATATATTAAATATCTGTATTTTTTACCTGTAGCAGAATATCTTGAATGGAAATCTTCTGAAACCTCTTCTGAGTGTTTAATAACAATATCACTTGGTAGCAGATTATTTAAAGCATAAGAAAATTTATCTCCTGGAATACTAGAATCTGTAATAAAGTGGGCAATCTGACCATATGCATGCACTCCAACATCCGTTCTGCTACAACCCACTATACCGATTTGATTTCCCAATAGCTTTGAAATGGCCTTTTCAATAATTTCCTGTACCGTAATTGCATTTTTCTGTATCTGCCATCCATGATAATTGGTACCATCATACTCAATTTTTAGCTTGATTTTTCTCATTTTTCACCTATAAATTTGTAAAACTTTTATTATCATTAAACTACATTACACATAATTATTTGTTTTCAAAAAGATTAATAAAATTAAGTCCTTATATATCCACTTCTTTTAATGCACTGTTATTTTAAGTCACTGCTATCAATCAATTGTACTGTCTATGATAAGCATTGGACTATATTTAATAAATTTTGGTTCTATTAAGAATCATCTAGTTATGCTGTTCACAAGAAGCAGACTTTTAATTCTGATTTTATATTAGCTTACTCAATATCGTCCACTGATTATTCTAAGCCTTGTATCCTGCTCTTATATGGAAATATACTGCATCACTAATACCCAGCTCATAAATGCAGTAGTAATTGCCACTACAATGACATCATTTTTGGTAAAGTTAAGCTGCTTCATTCTTGTCCTACCTTCACTACCTCTATAACACCTTGCTTCCATGGCCGTAGCCAGCTCATCTGCCCTTCTGAATGCACTGATAAACAGTGGAATCAAAACAGGAATAAAGCTTTTTGCTCGTGCAATTAAATTGCCATTATCAAAGTCTGCACCTCTGGAAGATTGTGCCTTAATTATTTTATCTGTCTCCTCAAGAAGTGTAGGAATAAATCTTAACGCTATAGTCATCATCATAGATATTTCATGAACTGGTACTTTAATTCGTTTCAGAGGCCCCAGAAGCTTTTCAATTCCATCTGTTAGAGCTATGGGCGTAGTTGTATAGGTTAACAAGCTGGCGATTATTATTAGCAATAATAGCCTAATAGCCATCTTAATAGCAACATTTACACCTTCATATGTAGGTTTAAGAAAGCCAAGCTCAAAAATAGGGGTTCCACTTATTGTAAACGTATTAATAACTGCTGCAAAAACAACTATAAATAAAATAGGCTTTACACCCTTTAATACAAATTTAATGGGTATCTTCGAACTAATGATAGTTATTGCAGTAAAAATGGCAAGCGACAAATAACCCCAATAAGTCTCTATCATAAAAATAAATATCATCATTATAAACGTAAGTGTAATTTTGGTTCTGGGGTCAGCCTTATGCAAAAGCGAATCCCCTGGTACATACTGACCAATTGTTATATCTCTAATCATATTTTTTTCAAAAAGCTAATGCCTTTTGGTAGTTCTCCCTTCTGAAATCACTATGTATATAAACTAAGTTCTAGTAATAGTTTTGCAACCTTTTATCGTCAAATGCTATTTTTTAAGCATTATTATATTGATTATTAGTTAGTTTAATCAACTTTCGCAGTTGAATATTCCACTTAAAGTCTAGTAATATCAGGTGTGGTAGCATTATCAATGGAAAGTTGGGTTAAAAATAATTGCATGAATTAGTTGATGAAGCGAAGTTTTTTTGCTGAAAAACCGACACGATGTCGGTTTTAGCACACTATGAACCATGGATGGTGAATGTGTGCGACAGCAAAGCTACTTCGATGAATCATTACTAATTCTAGCAATTGTTTTGTCAACAAACCATTGATAATGCTACCGTACCAATAATTTTTATGTGCGAAAGTTGAATTAGTTTATTTATTCTGATTACTACATCTATATAATTAACAATCTCTTGTCCTTTCTGAAACATTCTATTACAGCTTGAACCTTATTCCTGCATAGCCCTATATAGAAATTGCATCAACTCAGAGCTACAGTAACAATGATTGTACAAATTAAGTCTGACTCATACCAATTAGCAATGTTTATATGCTTCTAATTACAATTTCAAATTTAATATTATTGTTACTCGCAGAATTGCTAGCATATTTCTTACTTATTTTTTATTAATTGCTTAGCTAGTTCTTCAGAAGCTGCCTCAACGGTAAAAACATTCTCATTAATATTGGGAAATATTTTTTTCAGTCTTTTCATTAAATATGTGATTTGGGGCGCTGATAATCCTATTCTCTCTAAAGTTTCAGGCTCAGCATATACCTCCCTTGATGGTTTGTCCATAAATACAGAACCTTGATTCATAACAATTACTCTATCTGTTAGCCTTGCTACATCTTCCATGCTATGAGAAACGAGAATTATTGTCATATTGAAATCCTTATGCAGCTTATTAATATATCCAAATATCTCATCTCTTCCTATTGGATCTAAGCCTGCAGTAGGCTCATCTAAAACCAATATTTTTGGCATCATTGCAATAACTCCAGCAATAGCTACTCGTCGCTTTTGTCCCCCAGAGAGCTCAAATGGAGATTTCTCAAGAATTGTATTACTAAGACCAACTGATTCCAATGATTGCTTCACTCTCTTATCTATTTCCTCTTGACTTAATCCCTGCTTAATTAAGCCAAATGCTATATCCTTCTTTACAGTTTCCTCAAAAAGTTGGTGTTCAGGATATTGAAACACAATTCCAACCTGGTTTCTTAGTTCTTTCAAGTTTTTTTGCTGCGTGTTTATATTATTGATAATTACTTTTCCCTTAGTTGGCTTTAAAATACCATTTAAATGCTGAATCAAGGTAGATTTGCCTGAACCAGTATGACCTATAATCCCGATGAACTCTCCATCGCATATCTCAATATTTATATCTTGCAGAGCATTTTTTTCAAAAGGCCCTCCATCCATATAAGTATAATACAAATTTTCAATCTTAATTGACATACGTTATTGTTACTCCTAAAAATTATTCTCTTAATTTCTGTTCACATTATATCCATGCTTTGATCATTGGTTCTAAACCTTTTAATTACAGGTAGCATTTATGCCAACTTGCAATACTTAGGACAAAATCCATCTAACGTCTGATAGTCCTTAGTAGCAAATTATATATTTATTATTTACAAACTATATCCCTTGTACTACTTTATTTAAAAGTGTATACAAAATATTATCAGTATAATAT
>JAEWZA010000163.1 GCA_023395575.1 Bacillota bacterium | reverse complement strand
GATATCAAGGACAGAAGAAATGAATTCCAGAGGCAAGAAAGAAGACTCGTTCAGAAGGAAGAATCCCTTGACAAGAAGGTAGAAGCACTTGAGCAGAAAGAGGAAGCTCTAAACAAAAAGACAAAAGAGCTTGAGCTAATGCAGGAGCGCACAGAAGAACTTGTTAGAAAGCAAACAGAGGAACTTGAGAGAATATCTGGTTTGACTGTTGAAGATGCCAAAGAATATTTACTAAGAAATGTTGAAAATGAAGTAAAGCACGAGTCTGCTGCTCTTATCAAAGAGATTGAAATGAATACTAAACAAGAAGCAGATAGAAGGGCCAAAGACATTTTGGCTACAGCTATTCAAAAATGCGCAGCTGATCATGTATCTGAAGCTACAGTTTCTGTTGTACCTTTGCCTAATGATGAGATGAAGGGTAGAATTATTGGTCGTGAGGGAAGAAATATTCGAACTTTAGAGACCTTAACAGGAATTGATTTAATTATTGATGATACACCTGAAGCTGTTATTTTATCTGGATTTGACCCTATTCGTAGGGAGGTTGCAAGATTAACTCTTGAAAAATTGATTCTTGATGGACGAATTCATCCAGCTAGAATAGAAGAAATGGTTGAAAAGTCTAAGAAAGAAGTAGACAATACAATCCGAGAAGCCGGTGATAACGCCGCATTTGAAACAGGTGTTCATGGTTTGCATCCTGAGCTTATAAGACTGCTTGGTAAATTGAAGTTTAGAACTAGTTATGGACAAAATGTACTTAATCATTCAATTGAAGTGTCTTATTTAGCAGGTGTTATGGCTGCTGAGTTAGGAGTCGATATCCCTCTGGCAAAAAGAGCGGGTTTGCTTCATGATATAGGTAAAGCAATTGACCATGAAGTTGAAGGATCTCATGTCACTATTGGTGCTGACATAGTCAAGAAGTACAAAGAAGGCGCAGATGTTATTAATGCAATTTTATCTCATCATGGAGATGTTGAGGCTACAAGCATTATTTCTGTGCTGGTTCAGGCCGCTGATTCAATTTCTGCTGCTAGACCTGGAGCTAGAAGAGAAACATTAGAGTCATATATCAAACGATTAGAGAAACTCGAAGAAATTGCAAATTCCTTTGAGGGAGTTGATAAGTGCTTTGCAATTCAGGCAGGAAGAGAAATTAGAATTATGGTTAAGCCTGAGATTGTAAATGATGCTGATATGGTTCTAAAGGCAAGAGAAATAACTAAAAAGATTGAAGATGAGCTTGAGTATCCTGGACAAATTAAGGTTACTATGCTTAGAGAAACTAGAACTATTGAATATGCTAAATAATTTATTTAAATAAACAAGAAAGCGTGTAAATCACGCTTTTTTGTTTATTTAAATACACAATGACTTTTTTAGGTAATATGTATTATAATACTATATAGAAAAATAATAATTTCATATAGAATTAAACTATTATAACATTATTCTAATTTGCATTTATATGGAGGAAATGAATTGAATATACTTTTTATAGGAGACATATATGGAAATCCAGGAAGGAAAGCTGTAAAAGAATGTGTTCCAAGATTAAGAAAGGATCTAAAAATAGATTTTTGCATTGCTAACGGAGAAAACTGTGCTGCTGGTAGCGGTATAACATATATTATTGCCCAAGAACTATATAAAGCTGGTGTGGATTGTATAACGATGGGAAATCATACCTGGTCAAAAAAGGAGATATTAAACTTTATTGATTCTGAGGATAAAATTGTAAGACCTGCTAATTATCCTGAAAATGTACCGGGCAGAGGTTATACCATAATAAAATCAAACGGAATGGAATTGGCTGTATTAAATCTAATGGGTAGAGTTTACATGGATTCTATTGAATGTCCGTTTTTAACTGCCGATAGAGTAATCCAAGATATTAAAGCCAAAACAAAAGTTGTTTTTGTAGATATGCATGCAGAAGCTACATCGGAGAAGATTGCGCTTGCGTGGTATTTAGATGGCAGGATATGTTGCCTTGCAGGTACACATACTCATGTTCAGACAGCGGATGAAAGAATTTTGCCATTTGGTACAGGTCTGATATCAGATGTTGGAATGACTGGACCCTATGATGGAGTAATTGGTGTAGAAAAAGATTTAATTATTGAAAGATTTATAAATAGAATGCCTCAGAGATTTGAAGTGGCAAAGGGTAAAATTCAGTTTAATGCTATTTTTCTTGAGGTTGATGAAAAAACAGGAAAGTGCCTGAAAATTGAGCGAATATCAGAAATTATTGAGGATAACTAATACTTATTTCGGCAACACAACCATTGATAGCAATTTATGAAGGGAGCATTAGGTTATGTCATTTCTTTCAAGTGGTTTTACGGAGAGCTCTGAGAATAGACAAAGTAATGAAAATACTATTTTTAATAAAGTTGGAGATTTAGTATACTTAGAGTTTAAAAATCTGAAGAAGTATGATAATATATTAACCCATTGCTTTACTACCAGACTTGGTGGTGTGAGTGAAGGTGAGTGTTCTTCATTGAATTTGAGTTTTAACAGAAAAGATAATAGAGAAAATATTTTAAAGAACTACAGAATTATAGCAGATGCAATAGGTGTTGATTTTGACAAAATGGTCTTGTCCAATCAGGTACATGACAACAAGATAAGGGTAGTAAAGCTGGCAGATGCAGGCAAGGGGCTAATAACTGAAAGTGATATAATCGGTTTTGATGGACTATCTACAAATAATAATGGAATTCCTTTAGTGACCTTTTACGCAGATTGTGTGCCTGTATTATTGCTTGATCCTGTAAAAAAGGCTATAACTGCAGTTCATTCAGGTTGGAAGAGCACTGTTAAAAATATTTCATACAACGCCTTGCTGCTTATGAAGGATACTTATGGAAGCAATTTCGAGGATATACAAGTTGCAATAGGCCCATCAATCTGTAAAGATTGCTTTGAAGTGGATTTTGATGTTTATAATTGTTTTTTAGATAAATTTAATTGGTGTAAAAAGTATACAGACTATAGAGCAGGAAAATATCATATTGATTTGCAGCGGATAATAAAGCAGGTTATGATTGACGCAGGGGTACTAGAGAGCAATATTGTTATTAGTGATATCTGCACTAAATGCAATAATGATGTTTTTTTCTCGTATAGAGGCGACAATGGAAAAACAGGAAGTCTTGCTGCAATTATGATGTTAAAATAATAGTAGAGAAGCTGCTTAGATTTTTTTTAGACCCAAATATTGATAACGTGAGTACGGAGAAAAGGAATGATAAAACAAGCTAAGGTTATTACGTTTTTAGTTATGATCAGTATATTGCTTAGTGCATGTTCTTTAAATATAAATAAAGAAGCTGAAACTGACGTTTATGAGGATAAATATGAAGTCATTGACAAGGGACCTGTAAAGGGTGGTACAGTGAAATTGTTCACAACTCCAATAGACACGCTGAATCCCATCCTGACTAACAACATGTATGTACAGGATTTTCTTGGACTAATATTTGAAGGTTTATATAAACTAGACAATACAGGACAACCTATTCCAGTATTGGCAAAAAGTTCATTGCTATCTGAAGATGGATTGACGTTGACAGTTTATCTAAAAGATAATATTAAGTGGCATGACAAGATGTCTTTGAAGCCTGAGGATGTTGTATTTACAATAAATACAATAATGGATGCAAAGAATAACAGCATCTATATAAAGAATGTAAAAAACATTGCAGCTGTTGCCGTTGGAAGTGCCAACTCAGTTGTAATAAAGCTTAAGCAGCCATATTCTTTTATTAAAAATGAATTAGTTTTTCCAATTATTCCAGTACATCACTTTCTCAATGAGAAGATTAGTGACAAAACTTCAAAAATTAATCTAATGCCTATTGGGACAGGACCATACTGTTTCATATCCTATGATCCTAAAACCTCTATAAAACTAAGGCAAAATGAGCAGTGGTGGAATTCAACCGGATTTAATGACAATAGCAATGCAGACGCTGATACGGATAATAATAAAAAAAATTCTACTGTATCGCTACCTTATATTTCAACAGTTGAAATAAAAATATTTCAGAATTCAAATCTGGCAATTAATTCCTTTCAAACAAGAGATATTGATTCTATACCTGCAAGTTACAGTGAATTCAGAAAATATATAGGTCGAACAGATATAGTATTAAAGAGATATACTGGAAGGAATTATGAATTTTTAGCATTAAACCTTAAAAAGGGTCCATTAGCGGATAAACGTGTTAGAAATGCAATTAACTTAATGCTTAACAAAAAACAGCTAATAGATTCTTCTGCATTGGGTATTGCAGTAGCTGCCGAAATACCTGTGATGCCAAGTTCATGGGTACACCAGCTAGTGGATTTTGAGCAGGGTAATGATTTAGAAAAAGCCAAAGATTTGCTTGCCCAAAGTGGGTATGTATTTAATTCTGAGATTAATAAATATGTTAAGAAGACTACAAAAAAGCCATTATCAATAAAGCTTATTGTTAATGATGATAACAATCTTAGAAATACAGTGGCAAAAGAAATTTCTTCACAACTTAGTAAAAATGGAATGACTGTTGAGATTTCAAAAATGCCTTGGGCTGATGTTCATAAAACCATGAAGGTAGGCAATTATGATATGGCACTTATGGGATATCGAATATCCTCTATACCAGATTTGTCTTTTGCATATTCTACTGATGAAATAAAAAGTGGATTGAATGTTGCAGGTTACAGCAATCCTAATGTAGATAACATTCTTAAAAGCATATTGAGTGATAATAATATAGAATCTCAAAAAGCTAGTTATATTAATCTTATTAATATTATATCAGAGGATAGACCGTATATAGGTTTGTTTTTCCTGAATGAGAGTGTTATGTATAACAAGAGCATTAGAGGGGCAATAAACCCTTATGTTTATGATAAGTATAATGATATTTCAAAATGGTATAAACCCTAAAATATGTTTTGCAAACATATTTTAGGGCAGCAAAAAGCCAATGGCTTTTTGACGGTTTGAGTGGTTGTTCAAACATATAGTTATGGCAGCAATAAGCCAAGGCTTTTTGACAGTTGAGTGATTGCGCAACATGGTTCATTTTGGGGTTGAGTAGGTATGTGAAGTTGTACAAAAAGGTAGTCATGCTTAGTTGTGCAAAGGTTCTCTACGATAGATAAATTAAATTTTTATGCCGAGAGTCGGCGTGGGAGGTTCGCATGAAAAAGCTTAAATTTAGTTGTAATAAATTGCGCACCTCCACGATAGATAAATTAAATATTTAAGCCATAAGTTGGCGTGGGAGGTTCGCATGAAAAGCTTAAATTTAGTTGTAATGAATTGCGCACCTCCACGATAGATAAATTAAATTTTATGCCGAGAGTTGGCGTGGGAGGTTCGCATGAAAAAGCTTAAATTTAGTTGTAATAAATTGCGCACCTCCACGATAGATAAATTAAATTTTTATGCCGAGAGTTGGCGTGGGAGGTTATTATGATTTGGGCAATTATTGTGATTTTAGGATTTATTCTTGACAGAGCTTCAAAGGTGTGGGCAATTGATGCATTAGCAGATAAGCCAATAACAGTTATTGATAATTTTTTCTACTTCCGATATCTTGAAAATAAGGGTGCAGCCTTTAGTATATTACAAGGCAAAACAATATTTCTCATTGTAATGACTTCACTGATAGCTTTAGCAGTACTTTTTGTTATTTTTAAGTACAAAGATAAATTCTTACGAACTACATTGTCATTGATACTTAGTGGAGCATTGGGAAATTTGTATGACAGAATAGTCAAAGGAAGTGTCACAGATTTTATTGATTTCCATTTTGGCTCATATGTGTTTCCAACTTTCAATGTAGCAGATATGCTTGTTGTTGTGGGAACTATTTTGTTGGCAATATATATTCTCTTTATTTATAAGGAGGACAAGCCAGTTGAGGAACAGATTACGGAGACAATAGAAGAAAAAAAATAATTTTATAAACTCCTACATTGGCAGATTTTTTATGTAGGAAAGTTGGGTTAAATTTATATTGATAAAAACTTGGAGGTAATATTAATAGTGAAAGAAATTATTTTAGAATGTGATACAGATGAAGCTAGAATTGATGCTTGGCTTTCGTCAAATATGGAGGATTTTTCAAGAACCTATATTCAAAAGCTTTGTCAAGACGGTAATGTATGTGTAAATGGAGAAAAGGCAAAGCAAAATTTTAAGCTGAAAGCGGGAGACAGTATAGTTGTTAATGTACCTGAACCGGAAATGCTGAATATTTTAGCTGAGGATATTCCATTAGACATTGTTTTTGAGGATGAGCATATTATTGTAATTAATAAACCAAAGGGAATGGTTGTACACCCTGCAGTTGGCAATTATACAGGAACTTTGGTTAATGCTTTAATGATGCACTGCCCAGACAGCTTGTCAGATATTAATGGAGTAATTAGACCGGGTATTGTTCATAGAATTGATAAAGATACTTCCGGACTTCTTGTAGTTGCTAAAAGCAACAAGGCTCATGAAAAGCTTTCGGAAGATTTGAAAACCCATGAAATAAGAAGAGAGTATATTGCTTTGGCAGAAGGCATAATCTATGAAAACAGTGGCAGAATTGATGCACCAATTGGCAGACACCCTGTAGATAGGAAAAAGATGAGTGTTAATCTGAAGAATGGCAGGGAAGCTATAACTCATTTTACAGTACGTGAGAGATTTCCAACTGCAACCTATTTGGAGCTTAAGCTTGAAACAGGTAGAACTCACCAGATTAGAGTGCATTTATCCTATATAAATCACCCTATAATTGGGGATGCTGTATATGGAAGAAAGAAGCAGCGATTTAAAACTCATGGTCAGGTTTTACATGCGTTTAGACTACAATTTGAACATCCCGTTACTGGTGAAAAAATGCAATTTGAAACAGGTGTGCCAGATTATTTTCAGAAGCTTGTAGAAGAATTAAGAATTTTGAAATAAGTTATAGACAACCGTAATTTGTTATGATATTATTCTTTTAGCAAATATTAATAAAACTATTTTTACCTTTAAATTTGTCCAGAGAGGCAATAAGGTGAGATATTAAACAGACATGGTTATATATAATCATTTAAGATTTATATATTTTATGATTGTATTTTTGATATGTTTAAGCTTCTTGCCTTTGGTAAGAAGCTTTTTTAACGTGTAATTACATTTTATCATGTGAATACATAAGATTAAGAATTTAGGTAATTATCATAGGTAGAGGAAAGGAGATTTGATAATGCAAATGACAGAAATAATGGATGAAAGTGCTGTTTTAAGGGCAATCACAAGAATATCTCATGAAATTATTGAAAAGAATAAGGGCGTTGAAAATCTTGTTTTAATGGGTATTCAAAGAAGAGGTGTACCTCTTGCACGAAGAATTGCAGCAAAAATTAAGGAAGTGGAAAACACTGACATTCCTGTAGGTATATTGGATATTACTCTCTACCGTGATGACTTAAGCTTACTAAATGAACATCCGGTTATTAACGGAACAGAAATAAACTTTGATATCGCTAACAAAAAAGTAGTTTTAGTTGATGATGTTATATATACCGGAAGAACAGTTAGAGCTGCTATTGATGCACTTATGGACATAAACAGGCCTCAGATGATTCAATTGGCTGTTGTAATTGACAGAGGTCACCGAGAACTGCCTATCAGAGCAGATTATGTGGGTAAAAACGTACCAACCTCTAGAAGTGAAATAGTCCATGTTAATGTGAAAGAGATTGATGGCGAAAATAGTGTTACTATTACAGACAAAGAATAGGAGTAATGTAGTATGAATTTGAAATCTAAGGATTTACTTGGACTTAGAGATATTTCAGCAGAAGAAATACAATATATATTGGATACTGCGAAGACAATGAAGTATATTGTAACTTCAAACAATAAAAAAACTGCTCATCTACAAGGAAAATCAATCATAACTCTTTTTTATGAAAATAGTACCAGGACAAGGCTTTCCTTTGAACTTGCATCAAAATATATGGGAGCAAGTGCTGCAAACATTTCAGCTTCAAGTAGCAGTGTTTCAAAAGGTGAAACACTCATTGATACCGGAAATACCATTAATATGATGGGCTCTGATGTAGTTATTATTAGACACCCAATGTCAGGAGCACCACATCTTCTTGCTAAAAATATTAAAGCCTCTGTAATTAATGCAGGCGATGGAATGAATGAACATCCAACACAAGCTCTTCTTGATATGTTTACTATACTTGAGAAAAAGGGAACAATAAAAGGACTGAAGATTGCTATTATAGGTGACATACTTCATAGCAGAGTGGCTAGGAGCAATATATGGGGTCTGACTAAACTAGGAGCAGAGGTTGGTTTATCAGGACCAGCAACATTGATTCCAAGGGATATTGATAAGTTAGATGTAAAGGTATATAGCACAGTTCAGGAAGCAATATTAGATGCTGATGTGGTTATGGGTCTTAGAATACAGTTAGAACGTCAGAAGAAGGGATTGTTTCCTACAATAAGAGAGTATTCCAGATTCTTTGGTATTGATGACAAAAGATTGAAGCTTGCCAAGGAGGATGCTTTGGTTTTACATCCTGGACCTGTAAATAGAGGAGTAGAACTTGCTTCATCTGTTATTGATGGAGAACAGTCTTTTATAAATGAACAGGTTACAAACGGAGTTGCAATCAGAATGGCTCTACTATACCTTTTAACTAGGAGGAGCATAAATAATGAAACTATTGATTAAAAATGGACGTATATTTGATGGTAAATCTGCAACTAACAAGGTTTCAGATATTCTTATAGAAGATGGAATTATAGTTGAAATAGATAACGAATTAGATTCAACAGGTTGTGAAATAATTGATGCAAAGGAAATGTATGTTTTACCAGGACTTGTTGATGCACACTGTCATTTAAGAGATCCCGGCTTTGAGTATAAGGAAGATATTGAGTCAGGAACTAGAAGTGCAGCAAAAGGCGGTTTTACTTCTATCGCATGTATGCCAAATACTAATCCAGTATTAGATAACGAAGCAATGATAATGTATATTCTGAATAAGGCAAAAACAGATGGAATTGTAAACGTATATCCTATTGGAGCAGTATCAAAAGGTTTAAAGGGTGAAGAACTCAGTGAGATTGGTGAAATAAAGTTTGCAGGAGCAGTTGCACTTTCAGATGATGGCCGACCAGTCAACAATTCATCGTTAATGAAAAAGGCTATGCAATATGCAGCTATGTTTGATATAACAATAATCTCTCATTGTGAAGACTTGGATCTTGTTGATGAGGGACTTATGAATGAAGGCTACTACTCTTCAATACTTGGATTAAAAGGTAACCCTGCTCCAGCTGAAGAGGTGATGATAGCTAGAGACTTAATACTTGCAGAATATACAAAAGCAAATGTTCATATAGCACATGTAAGCACTGAGCTTGGAGTAGATTTGATTAGAAATGCTAAAAGAAGAGGAGTTAATGTCACAGCAGAGACATGTCCTCATTACTTCGCACTTACAGAAAAAGCTTGTGAAGGCTTTAATACAAACGCAAAAGTAAACCCTCCACTTAGAACTCAAAAAGATGTAGAGGCAATAATCGAAGGATTAAAGGATGGCACCATTGATATAATATCTACAGACCATGCTCCCCATCACTTAGATGAAAAAAATGTTGAATTCAAGCTTGCTGCTAATGGCATGGTTGGTTTTGAAACAGCTTTCCCGTTAGCAATAACATATTTAGTAAAGCCTGGCCATCTCACAATTGAAGAACTGGTTAAAAAAATGTGTGTAAATCCTTCAAAAATGCTGGGTTTAAATAAAGGAACAATAGAATTAGGAAAATCTGCAGACATTTTAATCTTTGACATAAATGAGCAATATACTGTAGACATAAGTACATTTGAATCAAAAAGTAAAAATTCACCTTTTAATGGATTCAAACTCTATGGACAGCCGCAATATACAATTGTAAGTGGAAATCCAATAGTTAGAGAGAAGGTACTTTTATAAACATAAAAATTGCAATTCCGGTCGTAGTGCCACTTGTTTTCGCTTAAAGTGTAGGATTGTGGTGGTAGGTATTGGACAAATTTATTGTAAAAAACGGAGGGAATTAAGATGTTTATTGACAGATTAATAGAAAGTATTCAAGAAAAGGACAATCCAACAGTAGTTGGCTTGGATCCTAAAATGGAGTATATACCAGCATTTATAAAGGATAAAGCCTTCAAAGAATTCGGTATAAATTTGAAGGGCTGTGCAGAAGCAATTATTGAATTTAACAAAATGATAATTGACTCAATATATGATTTGGTGCCTGCTGTAAAACCACAACTAGCATATTATGAAATGTATGGTGTTGATGGAATCTATGCTTTTGATGAAACCTGTAAATATGCAAAGAGTAAAGGCTTAATAATTATAGCTGATGGTAAACGTAATGATATTGGTACTACTGCTGAAGCATACTCAAATGCGTTCTTAGGAATAACAGAAATTGACAAACAAATTAAACAAAAGGCATTTGATGTGGATGCACTAACAGTAAATCCATATTTGGGAGAGGATGGCATTAAGCCCTTTATAAATGACTGTATAAATAATGAAAAGGGAATTTTTGTTCTTGTAAAGACTTCAAATAAATCATCAGGTCAGCTTCAGGATCTTGTTACTCAGAATTGCAAAAGTATATATGAAATTATGGCTGGATATGTACATGAG
>JAEWZA010000153.1 GCA_023395575.1 Bacillota bacterium | reverse complement strand
TTTATTCTTATTTTCTTCAGCAATCCTTGTTTCAGACTGAATTCTTGCGGCTTCTCCCTCTCTGTTAGCTTCAGCAGTCTTTACCTTTGTTTCCTTTGTTGCCTCTGCCTCTGCAATCTGAGCATCTCTTTTTACTTCTGCAATTCTAGGCTTTCCAAGTGCCTCTAAGTAACCGTTCTTATCAGATATGTCCTTGATAGTTAATACCTTTAATTCAAGACCCATACTTTGCAGTTCAGTTGCTGCAACACCTTGTACATGTGATGCAAAAGTTTCTCTATCCTTGTAAATCTCCTCAACAGTCATTTTTGAAACTATTTCACGAAGCTTACCTTCAAGTACCTGTTGAGTTGTCTTTGAAATAACACCTAGCATATAATCTAAGCCTTTTGATGTATTAAACTGCTCTGCCGCAGACAATATAGACTCTTTATCAGACTTAACCTTTACAACAGCTACACCATCTGCAACTATTCCAACACCCTGAGATGTAAGTGCGCCGTCAATTCTAATATCTATCTGCATATTTTCTAAAGATATAACATCAATTCTTTCAAGCATAGGTATTACAATGCCGCCTCCGCCTGTGATAACCCTTCTGCCTCTAAAGCCTGTTACTACTAAAGCTTTATCCTGCGGTACCTTCTTGTACATGTTAAATAAACTAATTATTAAGAATAATAAAACTACAACTATAATAGCTGGTATTACGTAAATTGAATAATCTCCCATCCTTTAAATTCTCCTTTTCGTTTTTTTATTTTAATTTAATTTACAACTATCACTATAATTGTGAACCCTTTTGTTAGATTTTTCTTAAACTTCTAAATACTCGATATCTCACTTATGTAAAATATATTGTCCTCTATCTTACATATTACTACTTTTTGCCCTTGCTTAACAGCCTTACCCTCAATATGCTTTGAAGGTGCATTAAACCTTAAAGAATTTACTGTGTATGCAATGGTACCAAAGCCATCTGCAAGAATATCAGTGGTAACTTCTGCAGCAGTTCCTATTATCATTTCTCTGGACACATTTGAAGTATTCTCGCTCCTGTAAATAGGTTTAGCTACAAAATTGTATAACAATGCTGAACATATTATTCCTGATGCTGCCGCAACAGCTAAAGTAACAACGCTACCCCACTTAAAGTAACTCTCTCCTAATATACCCATTCCACCAAAAACAGTTAAAAAAGATACTGCAACTATTGGATTTAATAATACAGCAAACCAGGATATTACACTTTGTGAAAATCCTGAACTCTCACCAGCAGAATGTCCCTGCTGCCCATCAACACTTACAGACTGGCTCCCATCAGCAGAATTTATTGCGTGACTAATATCTGCTTCAACATGCCCACTATCCATATTTCCGTGATGTCCGCCAATATCAGCTCCAAAATCACCCTGTGAATGGAACGCTCCTGTAATTGCATTAATAATTAATGAAATAACAGTATAAAATACACCTACTAAAAATACTATTACATAAAAATCAGACATGTCTTTAACCTCCTCTCTAATAACCTTGTGAAAATGATTGTAATTACAAGTATTTACCACATGCACACATTATAATCTATCCTAAGAGGTTCTACAAGGACAGCTTTGACTTGATTCTATTCTAATTGTACCATAAATTGTTACTAAATTCACAAGAAATATTAGGTTATTACGTAAATACTATTATCTTCGATTATCTTCGTTTTTCGCCCTAGTCCATATGGGATAAACAGTAGTCCATTTGGTGGGTACATCAGTTTATGTCATTCCATCACACATAGGATAGCAATTTTTTACAATTGCCTTAACAAAATTGATTCATCCTTCTGCGAAAGAACGTATAAAGCATAAGATGAATACTAATTCAACAAATATTTTGAGAGTAACCCATTTAGGTAAGTTTGTACGGAAGTACCAGTAAACCTGTACTATAATTTTAACCTGCAATATCTATAAAATAATTAGCGCAACGCGTTACCTTCGTATCCAATCTACACCATATGACGTAATTCATAATTTTGCTGAGCCTTCCAATAAAAAGACCATGGACAAAAATAGCCCATAGTCTTCTGTATTATATGTTTCAAAAATCAGCATCTAAATCTTAAAGTTTTTAATCAGATTTGATAATTCTTCAGACATATCTGCCATTGCTTTTGAAGAAGATACTATTTCTTCTGTTAAAGCTATTTGTTCTTCACTAGCTGCCGATACACCTTCTGCATTTGAGGCAAACTCATGGCTAGTCTCATTTATCTCCTGCATTGTACGCTCAAAATCATTGCTGTTTTCGGTCATTATTTTAACACTATTAATAACATTTGATACTATATCCTTAAGTCGTTCAGCCTGTTCATTAATTACATTGAAAGTTTCGCCGTTCTTTTGAATAGCATTCACACTTGAGTTTACAGATTTCATACTGTCATCCATCTTACTAACGGCTGTGTCAACACCGCTCCTAATTTCTACAATCAGTCTTGCAATCCTTCTACTGGCATCGGCAGACTCTTCAGCCAATTTCCTGATTTCATCAGCCACCACACTGAACCCTCGTCCTGCCTCACCTGCTCTTGCCGCTTCAATTGCTGCATTTAATGCAAGCAAGTTTGTCTGTTCAGCTATACCGCTGATTAATTCAATAATTTGTCCTATTTGATTAGAAGTATTACCTAAATTTGAAATAACTCCGGAAACTCCTTCTGTATCAGCTTTTAGATTATTGATAGTTTCAATGGATTCAGCAGCAGTCTTAGTCCCAATAGCAATATCATCTATCATATGAGCAGTAGTTTGTTGCATATTGTACGTACTTTTATTAACTTCATTGATTTGGCTAATTAAATCTGTCAGGTTTGACAGAGCCATTTCAATCTTAGTAGATTGCTCTTCTGCACCCGTAGAAATATCGAGGATTGTGTTAGCCACTTCCTCAGCCGCTTTTCCAACCTGATCACCAGACTCATATAATTCCTGCCCCGATATAGCCACTTCGTTTGATGTTACTGTTATCTGTGTAATTATTTCTTTTAAATTCTGAACCATAGTAGAAAAAGAATTTGCCAGCCTACCAAGTTCATCCTTTCTATTAAGAGAATTTTCTACAATATTTACTGTCAAATCTCTATTTGCCAATTGTTCTGCTTGGGCTACAGCTGTAAGTATTGGTTTGGTTATTTTTCTAGACGAAAAATAAATAAGAATTGACGCCAGTAAAATACTTAATAAAATAACCCCAAGCAATACTAATCCCATATTCTTTACCAATTTTGTATAAGCCGAAACAGGCTTGTAGGATATTATGTGCATGCCGTATTTGCTACTGTTAGTGTACGCAGCAATATAATCAATTCCATTAAGTGTAAAGAAATCAATACCAGCTTCGTTAGATTTTATTGTATTATAAAAATCCTGCAATCCACTTTCTTCATCCTGGAAATTCAGAGTTAAAACAATATCTTTATCTATTGATGAAATTACAAGTCCTTCTGAATTCAAAATAAGCGTCTTTAAATCATTGTTAGAAGAATTACTATTAATAATATTTTCAGATAAACTGTTTAATTCTATAGCCATTGCAACTGAGCCTAGTTGTTTTTCACTGTTTTTTACAGGTGCTACAATAGTTATAACAGGCCGACCAGTAGTAGGTGATACTCTTGCTTCACGTATTAGTAAATCTGTAACACTTCCCATTGCTTCATTTTCCCATCCTACAGATTTACCTCCTATGCCATCTGCTATATCAGTATTCTTATACATTAAAAATAGATTCTCAAAAAGACCATTTGCCAAGTTAAAATTATACTCTAAATTATTTGAAATCTTCTGCAAATCTATCTCGCTTGGATTAGCCGAATTAGCAGAAGCCTCACTGAGAGTATCAACAATATATGGTTGCATTGCTATTGACTGAGCCTGCTTTTCAAGATTTGACAAGGCTACTTCCATTTGACTTCTCTTTTCAGCAACAATATTCGATAAAGCATCACTTGCTGAGTCCTCCAAATACTTCTGAGAAATATAACCAGATGTAAAAAGACTTACTAACATGGGTATTAGCATGCATAGAACAGATACCGTAAAAATTCTCCAACTCAATCCTTTAAATCTACCATATCCCTTATTTTTCATATGTTACCTCCTGTTTATTGAAGACTATTATATAATTGTGCTTGCTTGGCAACCTTGTATAGAGATTCCTAAGTTTCTGCAATATTTAACCCTTAAGGATTTTATATCTATAAATACTTGTATAAAGTGCGGACTCTTTCTCACTTTAAGACAGAACTGGCTTTCACTACATAAAACAATAAATTTAGGCTGCATATACAATTTGAAAGAAGAATGTTAACTTATAAATTGTATTTTAATAGTAACATTCGTTACATTATCATATAAATCCTTCATAACTTTACAAATTATTATATTATTATACAGTTCTATTACTAGAAATTCTTAATTGAATGCGTTAGAACACAAATATGGGATATGCGTTTAGCAACAACTGTTATATACCACCAAATAGATTTCACCAATCATCAAACTTTTTTGATAAATTTATACTTCATCCTATTTTAAAGCATCCCAGCTATATCCCTACTTTTCTTAAAATGCTTCGCTATATATTTATCGGATTTTTCCTTGCGTTTGTTAACCTCATTCATATTTCCAAATGCTGTAGAAATCATCAGCTTAATTCTATTGAGCTGGTTTACTTCGCTGGCACCAGGATCATAGTCTATTGCCACTATATTGGTACCTGGATAAACTCGTTTTAACTCCTTCATCATTCCCTTTCCTGTAACATGATTTGGAAGGCATGCAAATGGCTGCATACAAATAATGTTTTTTACTCCACTGCTAATCAGCTCAATCATTTCGCCGGTTAAAAACCAGCCTTCACCTGTCTGATTACCTAAAGACAGCACTTCTGCCGCCCCCTTTGCCAATTCCTGTATTTTTTCAGGTCCATGGAATCTGGTACTATTATTTAATGCCTTTACCAAAGGACGCCTGTATATTTCTATTGCCCTAATAGCCGCATTTCCTATAGTTTGAGACAGCTTACTTCCTGATAAATATTTGTACTTGAAATCCTGATTGTAAGCACAGTACAATATAAAGTCTATTAGTCCAGGCATTACCGCTTCTCCACCTTCAGCCTCAACTAACTCCACTACGTTGTTGTTTGCAGTAGGATGAAATTTTACCAGTATCTCACCTACCAAACCTACTCTTGGTTTTACCTCGTCAGTTATTTCAAATTCATCAAATTCCTCAACTATATTTGTGATTGTTTGTTTAAATTTTATTCTTCCTGCTGCTTTAAGGGAATCAATACACACTTTTGTCCATTTCTCATACAGTGCATTCGCTGAGCCCTTAACCTTTTCGTAAGGTCTGACTCTATATAGGACGTTCATAAACAAATCTCCGTATACTAGAGCCATCATTGCCTTATTCAGTAATCCCGGTGTAAACTTAAAACCAGGATTTTTCTCCATACCATTGGCATTTAAAGATATTACAGGAACTTTTTCAAGCCCTGCGTCCTTCAGTGCCTTTCTCAAAAAACCAATATAGTTGGTAGCTCTGCAGCCTCCCCCCGTTTGAGATATCATTACTGATGTATTGTCCAAGTCATATTCTCCAGACAGTAAAGCCTCCATAAGCTGTCCAATGGCAATTATTGCAGGATAGCAGGCATCATTATTTACATACTTCAGTCCTACATCAGTAGCTTTATTATCAATTGATGGAAGCACTACTAAATTGTAACCTGATAGCCTGAATGCTTCCTGCAAAAATTGGAAATGCATCGGTGACATTTGAGGTGCAATTATAGTATGATTCTTTCTCATTTCCTTAGTAAAGGGTACTCTCTTATATCTATTGTCTACTTTCTTAAGCTTAAATCCACTTTTTTCTCTTTCAGTAATTGTAGCCTTCAGAGAACGTAGTCTTATTCTCGCTGCTCCTAAATTATTTCCTTCATCTATTTTTAGTGTAGTGTAGATTTTAGAGTTTTCAGCTAATATTTCCTGAACCTGGTCAGTAGTTACTGCATCTAGTCCGCAGCCAAAGGAATTAAGCTGTACCAGTTCCAAATTTTGCTGTGCTTTAACAAAGCTTGCAGCAGCGTAAAGTCTTGAGTGATAAACCCATTGATCAACTACTCTAAGCGGTCTTTCAACCTTTCCCAAATGTGCTACCGAATCCTCAGTTAATACTGCCATTCCCAGTGAAGTTATCATCTCTGGAATACCATGATTTATCTGTGGATCAATGTGGTAAGGTCTTCCTGCTAGAACTATTCCTTTAATGCCACTTTTTTCTATGATTTTTAAAGCACTCTCTCCAGCCCGCCTAATATCATTAGTAAAATTCTGCTGCTCTATATACGCCTTAGCTACACTATCCGCAATTTCATTTTTTTCAATTTTTAAAGCTTTAAGCTCTTCATATAACCTTTGTACCAATCTATTTTCATTATCAAAAGGCAAAAAGGGCTTCATAAATAATATATTTTCTTCTCTTAGCACATCCATATTATTTTTAATTACCTCAGGATATGAAGCCACTATCGGGCAGTTAAAATGATTGTCCGCCTCTTCCTGCTCTTGCTTCTCATGTGTTATAGAAGGGTAAAAAATAAATTTCGCACCTTTTTCTACGAGATTTGCAATGTGCCCATGAACAAGCTTTCCAGGGTAGCAAACCGATTCTGAAGGTATTGTTTCAATTCCTTTTTCGTACAGTTTATTTGATGACCTATCTGATAATTCAACCCTAAAACCAAGCTCGGTAAAAAAGGTAAACCAGAAAGGATAATTCTCGTACATATTCAGAACTCTTGGAATGCCGACAGCCCCTCTCTTTGCAGCTGACTTCTCTAGCGGTTTATAGCTAAAAGTCCGATTATATTTATACTTAAATATATTGGGAAGCAGATTCTGTTCTCTTCCTTTACCAGCACCTCTTTCACACCTATTGCCAGAAATGAATTTCTCGCCATTAGCAAATCTGTTAATTGTCAACAAACAGTTATTTGAGCATAAACCACATCTTGAAACCTTTGTATCAACATTGAAATCATTCAGTTGGCTTTCATTTAACAAATCAGAAATTGTACCCTCTTCATAGCGTTCCCTAGCAATCAAGGCTGCTCCAAAAGCTCCCATTATTCCTGCAATATCAGGTCTGACAGCCTCTCTTTCCGATAACTTTTCAAAGCTTCTGAGAACTGCATCATTATAGAAAGTGCCGCCCTGTACTACTATTTTTTCTCCCATTTCCTTTGGGCTCTTCACTTTAATTACTTTAAATAATGCATTTTTAATAACTGAATATGATAAACCTGCTGATATATCACCAACAGTTGCCCCTTCCTTTTGTGACTGCTTAACTCTTGAATTCATAAATACAGTACACCTTGAACCAAGGTCAACAGGCTTT
>JAEWZA010000115.1 GCA_023395575.1 Bacillota bacterium | reverse complement strand
CTGTTACCTCACATTCTATCGTGTTATTATTATACTTAAAAGTCAATTTTAGTTTATATCTTGTGCCAAAATTGGTGCTTTGTTCTTTATGGCTTTGTTTAAAGTCTATTCCGGGAATATTTTTGAGTAAATCTTTAACGGAATACCAAACATCTTCATCTTTTATAAGATCTATAGATTTTTGATATTCTGTAAGCTTCCTACCATTTAAAAAAATCTGTGAATATTCTTTAAATTTTGTGGTAATTTTACATGTCTTATTTTTAGTATCAAATTCAGCGACACAATTTATGGTATCAATAAAACCCTTTAAAGGAATATAAATGTTGTTATTTATAACACTTAATCCATCTCCACTTATTGAATCAGTCTTACCTGACTTATATATGTAAACATCACCAAAAGAACCAAATTTATATGATATTTTTAAATCTTTATTCTCTATTGTTATCGGAGTACCTGATTTATATTTACTCGCACTTGGATAAGTAAAAGTATATTCAGGAAACCACTTTTCTATATCTCTTATATCAATGAGATATTCATCTAATATACCATAGTTCTCAGATTGAAAAGTAGGATATGACGTTAACTTTTCAATGTCATCCATAATAAACTTATATTTTTTTGATTGCGGTGTAGGAAAAGGTGGTAACAGCTTACCATGATTACCTATACCATCATCCCTAAACAAATCAACATCCGCCAACTTTTTACAATCCTGAAGATTACTTATGCTATAATAAACTTTTTTGTTATATATCACATAAACATTTAAATAATTCTGCTGATTTTTAATATCGAAGCGTGATTAAGTATATTCATATAAGTATTTACCAATCGCAAAGTCATCTAATTTTTTAAACAAATCAATAGTTGACTTGTTCACTACAAAGTTTATTGACTTAATAGTCATACCTGCTACACCTGTTCCGGTATTATCAATTTTATATTGGGAAACTG
Organism: Bacillota bacterium; assembly: GCA_023395575.1. Lineage (GTDB taxonomy): Bacteria > Bacillota > Clostridia > Acetivibrionales > DSM-1351 > Ruminiclostridium. The sequence continues at coordinate 3,506 of JAEWZA010000115.1, read as the reverse complement.
ATGGCATTTGAATTTGTTTTTTTAACTTATCAACAATTACTTTCTCCGACTTTGTATAATCTATTTTATTACCAATAGTTAGTGTTTTGGTTTTATTATCCCACTTTGACTCTTTTCCTAGGATTTTAGAGATATCAGAAAAATTAATAAATAACGTGTTGTTTTTTCTTATTGGGTATTCAGCATTATTTACTGCTATATTATCAGCATAATAGACTTTCTCGTCTGCAGTGAATATTTCTTTCTTCTTGCTACCCGTTATAGTAAGTTTAGAGTTTTTATCATCCCAAGTATATTTTATTCCTGATGCCTTAAGTACATCTTGTGCAGGTACCATCAACCTGCTACAGAATAAAAACGGTTTATCGGTTGTTTTCAGCTGTTTACCATTAAATATAATATTAAAATTATCATCTGCAAAACTGTTTAAGGGAATAAAAAAGCAAAGCATAATTAAAATCGATATTACTTTTTTCATTTTCATATCTCTCCATAATATATTATATTTTGAAAATTAATATAGAAATATAGCTTAAATTTTCTATATTTTTCAACTTATATTATATTATACATATTGCCTATAATCAATTAACACCTTCAATTCTATACATCTAAATTTCTTTAATACTTCGAACTAGAGGTTTCTTAGCATTTTGCTGTTTCATAAATGGAGAAGCTCAAAAATTACATTGTATATTTTTTCATTTTTTCCTGTAAATCAAAATTAACATAAACAAAACACAAAAAGACTCCCATTTGAAGAAAGTCTTTTGTGCCAAGTATTTGAAGAATTCTATAATATTAAGTTTTACATATTCAAAGAAGGAATTAAATCAAATTTAACTTGATTTAATTCTTTCTTCGTAAGCGGTAAACCATGAGTACCGATATAAAAATTCCGCCATTTCTGGCGGACATAGTTTTAATTGTTTTTTCTGCATTCCTGCGGTAAGTCTTCCGACCACGGAAGAAGCTGTTCTAAAAAGGCTGTATTCTTATCCGACATGTGCTGCGGAATCTGCTGTAGTATATACTTAAAATAATGGTATGGCTTCAAGTTGTTAGCTTTTGCAGTTTCTGCAATACTGTAAATTATTGCACTTGCCTGGGCTCCTTGGACTGTGTCTATCAAATGCCAGTTGTTTTTTCCTATGCAAAAGCCTCTGATAGCTCCCTCGGTAGCATTATTATCTAGGGGTACGTAGCCGTTTTCAAGAAATGTTCTCAGATATTTTTCTTGATTTAGGCAATAGGTAAAGCCTTTACCAGTTTCTGATTGTGAAGGAACGTCATTTCTTTGCTCTTTAATCCATGCAAAGAAGGCTTCTACTTGTGGTTTTACAAGAAGCTTACGTCTAGCGACTCTCTCTTGTGGAGATAACTCCAAAAGATCATTATCTATTTTATATATTACAGCTATTTGCTTTAAAGCTGCATAAGCCAAGGTATCTTTAGCGGCTTCTTTGTCCATTGTCTTTACAACATCGGCAAACCTACGACGGGCATGACTCCAGCAACCTGCTATAGTGATATCTGCTGCTTCTTTCTCAAGCTTGTGGTATACTTCATAACCATCAGTTACGATAATCCCTTTATACCCCTTAAGAAATTCTCTTGGATGATCTGCCTTACGTGTTTTTTGATAATCATACAGGATAATGGGCGGAGCTTCGTACATTTTTCCTGTTCGATATACCCACATGTAGCTTTTAGAACCAGCAGACCGTCCATCTTTTGAAACAATCACTGGCGTCTCATCAGCCTGTGACACGTTGCAATGGTACAGTTCCTGATGCATCCTGTCATAGAGAAGCGATAGATATCTCTCGGCACATTGTATTGTCCAGTTTGCCATTACCTGTCTAGATATATGTATATCATTTCTAGCAAACTCCTGCTCCAACCTATACAGGGGAAGAGCATTTATATATTTTCCATTGAGAATACCAGCTATCAAAGTTGGAGTTACAATACTGTTGCGCAGTAGGTCAACGGGGCGATTTGCTTTTACAATGGTTTGATTGTCCTTGCCCGCATATACAGCAATATGATGCTCTTCTACCTCAAATGTGGCTGGGTGAAATTGAAGGCGCTTGTACACCTCATCAGGCAACCGTTTCCAAGTATCTCCGAAAGTAGATCTTAGTTCATCGTCATTAAGAGTATGTTCAATGATAGTGACTGGCAAGTCCTTTAAGTCCTCATTACGTTTTCCTTTTGTTTTTTTACGCTTATATGGTTTAGGACATACTTCATCAAATTCGGGTTCTTCAATTAGCTTACCAGCAACAGTTACTTCTGCTTCGTTAAAGCACATTTCCATCTGCTCATCATATACCATCTTTTCAGATGAACGGCCAAATCTTTTTTGCTTTCCTATTTTATTTGCTTCTATTAGAAGAGTGATATTTTTATTCATTTCTTCTAATTGAGTGCTTTGTTTTGCAAGTATAGCCTGTTGATTCAGAAAAAGCTGAATAATATCTTTTTTACTATATTTAGTTAATTCTAGTTCTGAAAATGTTTTATCCATAAATCTACAATATCACGAAAAAAGCCGCAATGGAATAGAAAAATTTCAAGATTTAAAAGTCGTGGATAACCACAGAAAGCCTGTGATATTTTGCACTGTTCTTTAAAAGTTATCCACTAGAGAATACGGCTTGGAGACACTTTCTTAACAGCTTTTGTTTGCTCAATGGCAAGACCTTCTGTCAGCCATCTGAATTGTTTAGTTGTGATTTCTTTCATTTCTGCTTCATTGCGAGGCCATTGAAATCTTCCGCCTTCTAAACGCTTGTATAGTAGTACGAAACCATCACCTTCCCAAAGAAGACCTTTTATCCTTGTTGTTTTTCTTCCGCAGAATAGAAACAGGATGTTTTGAAAAGGATTTAAGTGAAATTTATTTTGAACCATCCCAGCAAGACCATCAATTCCTTGGCGTAAATCAGTATAACCGCATGCTATGTAAATCTGGTCAAAGCCAGTAGCATCATTAAACATTTTGAAGTACCTTCAGTACTGTTTCTAGAAGCTTAGGACTAGTATCATTATTAATTTGTAATTGGCAGCCACCGACATTAATAATCATCTCTGTGCTAAAAGATACTTTTTGCAAGGACTCATTACGGGAATTCATTAGCTGAACGGGTGCAAAAGTGATTGAAGTATCCTTAACTGAATTTTCTACCGATGTACAGAGCTGCTTGCGTATTTTTCGTTGCCAGTAAAAAAATTGATCTTTATTCACATTGTTTTCCAAGCACCAATCTTTCACAGACATTCCAGTAGCACGGCATTCCTGAATAGTCGCAGCCCACTTCGAAAGAAGGTACTGTCGCTGTACTTTTTTAGCCTCCATTGGTAAAACCTCCTTGAAAAATTTTAATAAAGTTTTTCAAGCTAACTTTAAAAAGTTGTACAATTTTTTAAAGTAGCTTGTGAAAACTTGGAAAAATTATCTCATATTTAAAGGAGTCTATCGAGGTACTCATGGTTTACCG
>JAEWZA010000104.1 GCA_023395575.1 Bacillota bacterium | reverse complement strand
TCCTATAACAGACCAAATTGAAGAGGTTGATAATAGAGAATATACGGATGTCATTAATAAAGCAGTATCTGCTTTTTATAACTTAGGTTTTGAAAATGTTAATATAATTCGTGAAAAACAATTATTATCAGCATTGAAGCAATATAAGGAAAAGAATACAGACTTTATTCTATTATAATAAGGACGGTTTAAAAAAGAACCGCAGAATGAAATTAAAAGCTTAATTGCTGGAGAGCCTTGTATCTATTTTAATCAGGTTACATATTGAGGAAATTAAGAATGAAGAAATAGAAAGCCGAAGAGAATTTGCAGCTTATTGTACAGATTTACACAAATCAACAGGCAAGCAAGATTTCAATAAGGAGATTGATGAATATCCTACAGCAAGATTACAAAAAGTTAATGACTTAATAAGGAGAGCAAAAGAGATTTATAATGAAAGAGATGACTATTTATTAGAGCGTGATAAGGAATATATGAATTTTAAGCACATTTTTCCTGATGGAGATACAACTGAATATATTAATTTTATTAAAAGTGATTATTTTTAGTATATACCATGGCAATATATTGCCATTCATATATTAGCTAACTTTTTTTCAAAAAAATCAGAAAAACCGATGGGAAATGGTGAGAGGAAGGATATTGAATATATTTCATCATATTTGCCGTATTGTAATTACATGCTTATAGATTATAAACAATTTAATGTATTGAAAAATCATAAATTAGATGAACGTTTTAAAACAGAGGTTTATACACTGAAGACATACAAGGATTTGATTAATGTACTTAATACACTTTAAGTTTGAGTTTATATATTTCACATTGGAATTATATAATCTAAATTTATCCAACCCCATAACCTTCTATATTGTAGGGGTTTTATACTAGAACAACAACTGTGGCAAGCTCTATGTCAACACTAATATACAAGAAGTGCTTCAAGCCAGTCAATTATAGCAGCAATAATAAAATTTTAACTCTACATTTGTTGTACATTCTGTGCTTTTTTCGTATACTAAAGGTAAGGGAGGGAGTTATAATGGCAGAAGAAAACGAATTGGATTCTACTTGCGGACTTTCTGACGATGAACTTACAAAACGTTTTGAAGAAGCAGTTAGGATTGAAAATGAGATAAAAAAAATAAAAGGTCATCCTATTGCAAAATATGATTATGAAAAGAAAGCTCCTTATTTGGAATATCCAGATGGGAGGAAGGTATATGCTTAAAAAACCAGAGATTATTGTATTTGCCGGTCCTAATGGCAGTGGTAAAAGTACTATTACAAAAATGGCAAATATAATAGAGCCGTATATAAATGCTGATGATATTAAGAGGACAAATAATTGCTCTGATTTGGAAGCAGCACAGATGGTTGATGACATGAGAAATAATTTGATTTTAAAGCATATAAGCTTTACTTTTGAAACAGTTTTATCTACCGACAGAAATCTCAAATTGTTAGCTAAGGCAAGAGAAGAAGGATATTTTATTCGTGGCATTTATGTAATTACTTCAAATCCCAGTATAAATGTAGTAAGGGTTATGGGGCGAAAGGCTGCTGGCGGTCATGATGTTCCCAAAGATAAAATAATCTCAAGATATGATAAAGCGTTAAAATTAATATCTGAATTTGTACAACTGTGTGATGTTTGTCATATGTATGACAACTCAGATAAGCCATATCGTATTTTTAAGAAGCGTAAGGATGAATATTTTTATTGGGAAAATTGTTTTTGGAATAAATCTCAAATTGATAATTTAGTAGATATAAAAATGAAGTAGCTGCTCTGGTAGTATTACTATAGTATTTTTATAAAGTATATTATGGTTAAAGTCGCAATGTCATTAAGTTAAGACATAATAAAAATATCTAAAAAGTAGAGTATAGAAAATGTACCCTACTCTTTTCTTGCAAAAAAGTAATATAGAATAGCTTCCTGTTTTTTATTTTATAAACCTTTATAGTGTATAAGGGTTATAGTTGAATAAATGTAACTGGTTGACATTTATTTTGCAATATGCTATCATACATTGGGCAATATGGTAAAATTCTATATTTTTAAGATCTTAATAATTACTTTAATTCTACCATTGATCTTTGACAAAATTTTATAAGGAGATTTTTATATTAAAAAAGCAAAATTTATAGCAGTTATTCTAGCTTTCATGTTTTGCAATTTGGTTATGATTCCATTTGCTAATGCCGAGCTTACATACAAATACAATCCTTACGGTTATCATTATCAAACTGTAGAAGTGGATAATTACACCTATGTGTATGATTATATGAATGACACAATTAGTGCAAAAAATTCTTGGAATAATTGTGGGTTAACAAACCGTAGTATATCCGTAAGTACCAGCAGTAATAATAAAATGTATCAAGGCTTCTACTATGAAGAGTGGTCTGGGTATTATGAACCACTAATATATGATACATCTTATTCACAGAACAGAAGCTATTTTACAACTAAATTTAAATTAAGATTAAATGAAAGATATATGGAAGATTATACTTCAACGCAACGGCAAGGGGTTGTTGCACATGAATTGGGGCATGCATTAGGTCTTGAACATAATGATAGTAATCCAGAACCAAGTAGAACATTAATGAGAAGTGGTTCGGCCAATTTTTCAATCAATTACACACCTCAGACATATGATAAAAATGCTGTAAATTTAGGCTGGCCATGCTATGGCTATGTTCCCAATTATGATTATTAGGAGGAATTTTATGTCAATGTTTAAAAGCAAAAAGCTAATTATACCAATTGTAGCTATAGCAGCAATAATTATGGTAACTTTAATAGCATATAATATGCAGTCAACAGATGTTTTTACAAAGGTATCTTTTGGCGAAATAGTTGACTTAAGTAATAATAAACCAAGCAAATCATTAAATAGGCTAATTGCTTCAGGTTCATATACGTATTACAATAATTATGAAGAGCTTGATAAAAGAGCAGATTTAGTTCTTGTCGGTGAGGTTATCAAGGTTAACCCACCTGAAGAAATAAAAATATCTAGTAATAATGATACTTCAGTCTATACCGTTTCTGAATTCAGAGTTGATAAAGCAATCAAGGGTAATATAAAGCGAGGAGATATTGTTAAAGTAAAGCAGTATGGAGGAATCTATAACGGTGTAGAACATATAGAATCAGAAACAGGATCAGGATATTATCAGCTCGGTGAACGGTATATGCTCTTTTTAGCAAGCTATGAAGAAGCTGAATGGGAAGTTCCATGCTCACCAATCAATCCTCTTCAAGGAAGCACGAAGATTATAAACGGTAAAACTAAAAGATCAAATAATTATCAGTTTATAAATGATAGTGTACCTGAAG
>JAEWZA010000084.1 GCA_023395575.1 Bacillota bacterium | reverse complement strand
GCTTACTACCTTAAATAAAAATAACACTATACTTTTCAATATATTTATAATCATAACAGAGGAAGCAATAATTATGCTACTGAATAATGATTCATATAATAACACTCCAATAATATTTCCTATAACTATATATCCACGCATTTCACCGCTATTACTTTTATACACTGTGACAAATAAAAATACTGCAACTGCAAGCCAGTAAATAATATCTTCTATACTTACTATTATAGCATTTGTTTTTATTGCTCTCCTTTTTATTCTTAGAAAATCATAAAAGAAGGCTGCAATCGCGCCGCCAGCAATTGCATACATAAATATGTATACCTGGTCTACAATATGTATCATTTGCATTACCACAAGCCTTTACTGTTTAATAATTGTCGTCTGTTGCTACTTAAACATTTTTCCAAAAAAAGACTTTGATTTACCAATTTCACCATCATTGTATTCTAAAGAATAAATATCTCCCTCAATAATTAGTTCATTACTCTCTAGACAAAGTTTATTTATGTGAAGCTCTCCACCACGTATAATAAGTATTCCTAAATCCGTTACTGCAACTATCATCTGATCATTAAAGCTTTCAACATCAACAACACCGGTAACAATTAGTTTTTCTCTGTTTTCAAGCAGTAAAGTTTGATTTTTCGGCTTTGCAATTTTCTTTTCCTCCATTATTGAATCCCTCCTTTATCTTATACATATGCATGTACAAATAAAAAAAGAACAAACACGCTCAGCGTTTTGCTCTTCTTTAAATTACTTTTTAATTTTAACATTATCAAAATTTATTACTTTATAACGTACATCTCTTTTGCATCATCCTTTGTTACATGTTCTGTGACCCTGGTTATTTCAATTGTCGTTGTATTATTTCCAAATTGAATTTCAATTACATCGCCAATCTTAACCTCAGAACCCGGTTTAGCAATCTTATCATTGATTTTAACTCTACCTTGCTCACAAACTTCGTTAGCAACTGTTCTTCTTTTGATAATCCTGCTGACCTTTAAATACTTGTCTATTCTCATTTTAACCTCCAAGCCGCCTTCGGCAGATAAAATAAATCCTTTAGCGGTGAAGTACTTTTTAAGCTATCTAAACCCTTGCTTTTCTTTTACATACAACCATAGAAACCTCTAAAAAATAATCTCCATCATCTACAGATTCTAAATTGTACTTAAATAGCACAGACACTATCTACTAAAAGAAGTCTGGAGGGTTCTGTGCTTAAATAAATAAATCCGCTCAGATATTCTACTAAATCCATATCTCTCTATTGGTTAACCTTTTCTTTTAAGTCTTTACCAGCTTTAAATGTAGGAACTTTACTCTCCGGAATATCAATTTCTTCCATTGTTTGAGGATTTCGTCCCTTTCTCGCTGCTCTTTGCTTAACCTCAAATGATCCAAAGCCTATTAGCTGAACCTTATCATCATTTGCCAATGCTTCTTCCACACTTTCAATTAATGCACTTAGCGCTTTCTCAGAATCTTTTTTGGTCAATCCTGATTTTTCAGCAATACTGTCTACTAATTCTGACTTATTCATTAACAATTCCTCCCAAAAATTATATTATAACGCCTAAGATTCAAAAATGAATTTTTTAAAAGTATTCCATTACATCAGTGGCGTTTCATCGAGGCGGGAGATATTCCCACCGCCTGAAAATCAATACAATACCCATCACTTATAGTGGTGGGGAACTTTAATTGCCTCGTTTATAATACCTAGATTCAATGTGAAATTTTTCGATTATAGAAAAATTTCATTACCTTAGCGGTATTTCAACGAGGCTAGAGAGTCCTCAACTTCTCAACACAAATTTTTGCCTTGTTATAATATGATTCTAACCATTTTTATCATATTTATGCATTTTTGCCTCTTCCCAAAGTTCATCCATTTCAGAAAGTGTCATTTCATTAATATTTTTACCAATTTCTGAAGCTCTCTTCTCAACAATTTCAAATCTTCTGATAAATTTATTAGTAGACTGAGACAAAGAAAGTTCAGGATGTACCTTTAGAAATCTTGATAGATTAACAATTGAGAACAAAACATCGCCCAACTCATCCTCAATCCCTGCTTTATCTGATTTTTTATACTCAGCTTCCAGCTCATTTATTTCTTCCCTAATTTTAGCGAAAACATCCTCTGTATTGTCCCAATCAAACCCTACTTGAGCTGCCTTCTGCTGTACTTTAAAACTTCTCATAAGGGCAGGTAAATTTGCTGGTACATCCTGTAGCACAGAAGTCTGATTAATAATTCCCTTCTCTTTTTTCTTGATTTCCTCCCAATTCCTTAGAACTTCACTGGATGTTTCAGCACTAACATTTCCAAAAACATGTGGGTGGCGATGAATCATCTTGTCACAAACTCCATTTATAACATCTTCTATACTAAAATCTCCGTTTTCTTTTGCTATCTGTGCATGAAATACTACCTGCAGTAAAACATCACCCAGCTCTTCACACATCCTTTTTTTATCTTCTAAATCCACAACCTCCAAATATTCATAAGTTTCTTCTATAAGGTACTTTTTCAGACTCTGATGAGTTTGCTCTCTATCCCACGGGCAGCCTTCCTTACTTCTCAGAAGTTCCATAATATTTATCAATCTCTCCAATTTACCGTTATCCATTTTTTAGGTTCTCCTTATATTCAACATAAAATTATTACCATAATAAAATACCATAGTAAAAGTCAATTTGCTGTTAGCCTTATCAGCGTCTAATATCAGTTTAAAAGCAAAATTAACTTTAATACACATGTAATATTCTTGACCTATAAATATACTAATTAAGCAAAGTTTTAAAGCTAATCCTACTATAGTCTACCATTGTATTATACAAGCTTTAAAATAATATGCATATAAAATAAACCAACTACAAAAGTTGGTTTAACTATTATACCAGCTTAAATTAATATTTTTATTATACTATATTTTTTATTCATAAGGAAAGTATATGTGTGTATGCGTTCAGCTCCGACGAGTAAAAATTTTTATTTGGTCTAAAAATATAACTCGCCTCTAATTTATGTT
>JAEWZA010000496.1 GCA_023395575.1 Bacillota bacterium | reverse complement strand
TTCTTCAGGTGTCCCATACCTTCCGAGTGCAATTTTTCCAATATACTTTTGCTTCAATTCTTCTGGTAATATTTCCGTCATTTCACTATCTATTAATCCTGGTGTAACTGCATTACAAGTAATTCCTCTTGGTGCAAATTCTTTAGCAGTGGTTTTTGTTAATCCAATTAGTCCGCCCTTAGATGCAGAATAATTTGCTTGACCTACGTTTCCATAAGCACCAGCAACAGAAGAAATATTAACTATTCTTCCATACCTTTTTTTAATCATATGCTTTACAGCCAATTTAGTACATAAAAAAGAACCCTTTAAATTAACGTCGAGAACAACGTCCCAATCGTCCTCAGACATCATTGCCATTGGTTTATCCTTTGTTATTCCTGCATTGTTTATAAGAATATCTATACTGCCAAATGTATTCACTGCAGTACTAACCATTGCCTTAACATCTTCAGCGTTTCTAACATCTCCGATATTTGCAGCAACTTTTATTCCCATAGACTCAAATTCTTTTGCTGTTTCAAGAACTCTATCAGTAAACCCGTTAATAACTACGTTTGCTCCAAGTTTGCCAAGCTTTTCTGCAATTGCTTTTCCAATTCCTCTTGAAGAACCTGTAATTATAGCGGTTTTTCCTTCAAATTGCACTAGCTACACCCCCAATCAGATTTAATGATACTATTTCTTATTTTAAGGCTTCTAAAGTCTTATTCAGGCTTTCCAAATCTTCAACATTTAATGCGATAACATCTTTGTTAATTTTCTTTAAGAATCCGTTTAGAACTTTACCTGGACCAATTTCTATAAATGTATCAACGCCTTTATCAATCATTGTTCTGATACAATTTTCCCAAAGTACAGATTTACTAACTTGATTTACTAGTAATTCCTTAACTACACTCTTATCAGTTATGCATTCAGCTGTAACATTTGTAACTACAGGAATTTGAATGTCGTTTAGAGTAATACCTTCAAGCTCAGCAGCAAGCTTTTCTCCTGCAGATTTTAATAGGCTACAATGAAATGGTGCACTTACTGGTAAAAGGACAGTTCTTTTAGCACCTTTTTCCTTGCATAATTCACTAGCTTTCTCAACTGGAGCTTTTTCACCTGCAATTACAATCTGCCCAGGACAGTTGAAATTTGTTGCTTCAACAACTCCTAATTGTGAAGCCTCTTTACAACATTCAACTACAATATCATTATCAAGTCCAACAATTACTGACATAGCACCAACACCTACAGGTACCGCTTCTTGCATATATTTTCCTCTTTTTTTAACAAGCTTTACTGCATCACTAAATTTAATGGTGCCAGCAGTAACATGAGCTGCATACTCACCTAGACTCAAACCTGCTACATAGTCAGGCTTTATTCCTTTTTCAAGGAGAGGCTGCATACATGCTATACTTGTAGTAAGAATTGTTGGTTGTGTATTTTCAGTAATTTTTAATGTTTCATCATCGCTACTAAAAATCATTTCTTTAATATCAAATCCCAAAGCAGCTGTTGCTTCATTAAAAATATCATCTGCGCTTTTATATTCATCTGCTATTTCCTTGCCCATACCCACTTTTTGAGCTCCCTGGCCAGGAAAAATAAATGCTATTTTACCCATGATTATACCTCACTTTATAATTAATTTTACATTATGAACCTTGATATTAAAACCACTTAAGTACTATGGAGCCCCAAGTTAATCCCCCGCCAAAACCAACTAAAACTAAGTTATCACCTTTTTTCAATCTACCTTCACGGTTAGCTTCATCTAAAGCAACTGGAACTGATGCCGAGGATATATTCCCGTATTTATGAATTATATAATATAGCTTATCATCAGGTATACCAAGCTTTTTGATTGCGCCATCAATTATTCTTGTATTGGCTTGATGAGGAAAAATATGCTGTAAGTCATCAACACTCATATTTAATTCTTCTAATACTTTTAAAGTTGCGTTAGACATTGTCTTAACAGCAAATTTAAACACCTCTGTTCCGTCCATCCACAATGAATTTAGCTTACCATTTTGTCTTCTTTCTTTTTCTTCCTCAGTAATATATAAGCTAGGAGCATTGAGCACCATTCCTGAAGTACCATCTGTACCTAAGAATGAATTGAGTATTCCATATCCTTCGTCAACCTGACTTAATACGGCAGCACCAGCTCCATCACCAAATAATATACATGTATTTCTGTCCTTCCAATCAGTTATTTTAGACAGTGCTTCACAACCTATTACCAAAGCATTCTTAAATTTTCCACTTGTAATAAACTGTTGTGCAACAACCAAGGCATAAATAAATCCAGTACATGCGGCATTTACATCAAATGCTATAGCATTACACGCACCAATAGCTCCTTGAATAATACATCCTGCTGATGGAGTATAGTAGTCATCAGTAATAGTTGCAAAAACAATTAAGTCAATATCTTCTGCTTGTAAGTTGGCATTTTCTAGGGCTCTCTTTGCTGCTTCAATACCCATTGAATAAGACGGTGCATCCTCATCCAAAATTCTTCTCTCAGAGATTCCTGTTCTCTTTATAATCCATTCATTTGATGTATCAACCATTTTTTCTAAATCAAAATTAGTAAGCACTTTTTCAGGTAAATAGCTACCTGTTCCAATTATTCCTACACTTTTAGCTAATTTCATCATCAGAAGGCTTCACCTCCATATTTTCAAATTGATTTTTAATTTCATTTACAACTCCGCACTTTACTAATGGAATTGCTCTTTTTAATATTGCAGTTCTAATGGTTTTTGCTTTAGAAGAACCATGACTTTTAATAACAAGTCCTTTTACTCCTAATACTGGTGCCCCTGCCAGCTCATCAGCATTAAATTTATTTTTGAAATCTTTAAATGCTGATTTCATAAGTAAGTAGCAAAGTTTTGTTATTATATTCTTTGTAAAGATTCCTTTTATTTCGTTTAATAATAAAGAACCAGCGCCCTCAAACAGCTTAAGAGAAACATTACCAACATACCCATCACAAACAGCAATGTCAACATCACCACTCGTGATATCATTTCCCTCCATATTGCCAATAAAATTGACAGGTCCTTGTGACAGCATTTTAAATGCATTTTTTAAAGTATCATTACCCTTTGCATCCTCAGACCCAACATTTAATAAACCTACTTTAGGATTTTGAATCTTATATATAAGCTTCATATATATAGAACCCATAATTGCAAATTGTAAATAATTTATAGGTCTACAAACAGTATTCATACCCGCATCAATAAGTAAAACCATGTTCTTCTTTGATGGAACTAAAGCTGGCAGCGAAGGTCTGTCTATCCCTTTTATCCGACCTAGTAACAGCAATGCACCTGTCATCAGCGCTCCGGTATTACCAGCTGAAAGAAATGCATCTCCCTTGTTTTCTTTGATAAGATTAAAACCAACAACCATCGAAGAGTCCTTTTTGCTTTTAATTGCTTTTGTAGGAGTATCATCACCTTTAATGACTTCAGTTGCATTTACAATATCAATTCTATTTTTATCGTACTTGTTTTCATTTAGAATTTTCTGAATAATTTCACTTTTTCCAACAAGAGTAATTTTAAAACCTTCCTGCATATTGATAGCTTCAACACATCCGTCTACAATAGCCTTTGGTGCATTATCTCCGCCCATAGCGTCAACGATAATATTTATCACGTGATTCACACTCCAATTTATTTCTCTGTTATTTAAGCATACTATTAATTATGACTTAACATTATGCTTATCTATAGTAACTAGGATAAATTTCCCTCTAAATACCTCTATATTTTTTTCATATATTTTAACCCAAACAACAAATCTACTTCCTTTACTTGTCTTTACCTCTGCCTTTGCAACTATTTTTGCTCCCGAGTATACAGGTATTTTATATTTAATGTTAGCGACACCCACAAGTGCTACTTGTGCATCTATTACTGCTATTGCAAGAGTTTCAGCTAATGAATATATATAATTACCTCTTACAATACGGGTTTTCTCAAAAGCCATGGAATCATTTGTTTCCATCAAAGATATTGCACTTAAGCCTAGTTGTAAATCTATTAATTCACCTATTAGTTCTTTACCTTCAATAGACTTTAGCTTCTCTTGATTACTTTCTGCAACATTTTTTATTCTCTCCCTAAGCTCTGGAATACCCAACTCAAGCCTATCTAATCTTATCGTTGGTACGCTAACCTTAAAAAAATCGGCCAATTCTTCATCTGTTAAAAATGGATCATATTTGATCTTTTCAAGGAGGGTCATCTGCCTCTGTTGTTTCTGTGATGATGATCTACTCAAAAACAAACACTCCTTATATCTATTATCAATTTCATATAATTATTACCTGATACTAATTTCTGATAACAAGATTATATATTAACTTTTATGTTATTGCAACTATTTTATGATATTATTACCTAATTCTTATTGTATTAGAAGCATAATATTAATAAATATTTCAACTTTCGCACATAAAAATTATTGGTGCGGTAGCATTATCAATGGTTTGTTGACAAAACAATTGCTAGAATTAGTAATGATTCATGCAATTATTTTTAACCCAACTTTCCATTGATAATGCTAC
>JAEWZA010000358.1 GCA_023395575.1 Bacillota bacterium | reverse complement strand
ATGTTATGCAGGTAATGACCCGTATGGAAGTATATTCTGGTATAACGAGATTGCAAAAGTCCTGATAAAAACGCAAAAGCAAAGTGATAATCCATTGTTTACACTTCTGAGGGAGGTCAAATTTGATGAAAAGCTCCTTGTCTCAAAAGAAAAAAACTAAGAAGGACCAAACCGAGCGAAATAAGGAGAATCAGAAAAAAGGAGTTAAGGGAGAGAAGCTGGTGACAGATTCTCTCTCTAAGCAAAAAATTTGGAATCACAAGCTTGTTAATATCGGGTATGGTACTGTATTTGATAAACTGATTCTTCCTCCAGGACATGGATATGCGGTTGAGGTTAAGTATTATACATCACATAAGATTCCATACAGCAAAATTGAGCCAAACGAAAGAAAAGGCTTGGACAAATTTCTTAGGCAAGTAGGGAAAGGACATGCTTATATAATTGGAATTTGGAGCACTGAAGGAAGAGCTTTTTTAATTCCATGGGAAGAAGTTAGAGATTCTGTTTTGTCTGGTGTTAAAGGTTCGATTGATATGTTGATGTTTCAGGAGCTTGAAAAGACCGGTAAGAGCAGTTGGAATTTGAGTGTTATGTGGGCTAAATTAATTAATATTGAAGACAATACAATCATAAGTGAGTTCATAAATTATTGCTATAAAGAAGCAAATGGTGATTATGAAAAATTTGCTTTCATGCTTTATTATGGATTAGCTAACCCACAAACTGGAAAGCAAACGATGGAAAGATTTAAGTTGTTTTCAGATTCAGTTGTTTAGGAAGGAGTGAAGAATATTGAACAAAAGTAAAATTGAGTGGTGTGATGCAAGTTGGAATCCTGTAACAGGTTGTATGCATCGATGTGATTATTGCTATGCGGAGAGAATTGCAAAAAGGTTTGCAAAATCACCAGAAGTAAACAAAAAGGTAGAACGGATTTTTGAAGAAGAATTCAATTTAACTTCTTCAAACGGGATACATACTCTTGAAAATCCGGTATGTGTAAATGGTGAAAAGGATCCATATCCATATGAGTTTGAACCGACATTCCACAAATACAGACTTGAAGAACCGAGTAAAAAGACTAATCCTCAAAACATATTTGTATGTAGCATGGCTGATTTGTTTGGTGATTGGGTACCGCTTGAATGGATAGACGAAGTATTTCAAGCCTGTTTTAATGCAGACCGTCACAGATACATGTTTCTAACTAAAAATCCAAAAAGATATGACACTGCAATAGATTATACAAGTGGTGAAGAAAGAGGATTTGAAATAGAACATTGGGATAATATGTGGTTTGGAACAACTATAACATGTCAGACAGATATGGAAATGGTTACACATTTAGAAACCTTCTCTGAAGGACATAAATTTTTAAGCATTGAGCCTCTGTTAGAAAAAATTGAACTTGATTTATCTGGTATAAGATGTCCGAATTGCAGTTCAATAATGGTATATCAGGATAATCCAGCAACAACTCCTAAAGGAATTCCACAATACTATTGTGATGATTGTGGAGAATGGGAAGGTGACGAACCTGCAAAGTTAATTGAATGGGTAATAGTTGGAGCACAAACAGGTCCAGGAGCAGTACCACCTAAACGGGAATGGGTACAAGGAATTATAGACCAATGTAGGGCTGCAAATGTACCAATTTTTTTGAAAGACAATCTAGGCTGGCCGGAAAAAATACAAGAGGTTCCATGGGATGAGAGGAGATAGCATAAATGAAAGCATTAACTTTATATGAGCCATGGGCATCACTCGTGGCTAAAGGTGAAAAGAAAATAGAAACTAGGTCTTGGGCAACTAAGTATAGAGGACCAATAGCAATTCATGCAGCTGCCCAGATGCCAGCTTATGTAAAAAAACTTTGCCCTAAGTTTGCAAACTTACTAGGCATATATGATTATGAATGTTCTTGGCTTCATGATTTAGCTTGTAAATCTGGTCCATATGGGAAGGTAGTTGCTACCGCGACACTTGTTAACTGTTTAGAAGTAGTTGGAAAAGCAATATTTCCTGCAGATGGAACTGTAATACTTAAAGATAATACAACAGTTAGTGGCAATGAGCTTGCGTTTGGTGATTACACTATTGGACGGTACGCATGGATTTTAAAAGACATTAAGCCACTTGCAGACCCTATCCGGCTAAAGGGATGCAGAGGCTTTGGAACTGGGATAATTCGCAAAACAAATAGATTGTGAAATACAGAAGGTGATAATTTGAAAGAATTACCAAAAGGATGTTGGCAAAGGTTTATGTGCGTATGGTCTTATAAGGATTATTGTTACATGGATAAAGAACAGTCAAATTGTGATGATTGTCAATATTTCAAGAAAGGAAGGGTTTTTATGAAAAATACATTAGGCGATTTGAATAATCATTTGTTCGCTCAGTTAGAAAGACTGAGTGATGAAGAGTTAAAAGGAGATGCACTTCAGGAAGAGATAAACCGAGCAAAAGCAGTAAATTCTGTAGCAGCTCAAATAATTGCCAATGGTAATTTAGTTCTTGATGCAAAAAAAAGCAGCTAGCGAATATGTTGAGAAGGAAAATATGCCTAAAATGTTGGAGGGAGCATGAACCTAAAATATACTGATGAACAAAAGAAATACCTATCCGACAACATTAAAGGGAAAAGCCTTAAAGAAATAACTACTATGTTTAACGAGAGATTTGATTTAAATTTAAAACAGTCAACTGTAACGTCACTAATATATAGGCTTGGGCTACATAACGAACGTGACACGAGACTAAATAAAGGATATGAACCAACACAATTTAAAAAAGGTAATGTTCCCTTCAACAAAGGCAAAAAGAAATACTGGGTAGGAGGAGAAGAAACTCAGTTTAAAAAAGGAAATATACCAGCGAATTATAAGCCAGTTGGTTCTGAAC
>JAEWZA010000327.1 GCA_023395575.1 Bacillota bacterium | reverse complement strand
GTATGTCACAGCGAGGTGGAAGTGTTGTAACCTATGTTAAATTTGGTGATAAAGTATATTCTCCATTAATTGAAAAAGGAGAGGCTGACATCATTCTAGCATTTGAAAAGCTAGAGGCACTTAGATGTATTGACTGTTTGAGAAAAGATGGTAAAATGATTATAAATGAACAGCAAATAGATCCTATGCCTGTTATAATTGGCAAAGCAAAATATCCTGAAAATATTATAGATAATCTTAAGGAAAATAACAAAATATATTCATTAGATGCCCTTAAGATTGCTCGTGAATGCGGTAATATAAAGGCTGTAAATATTGTACTTATAGGTGTTTTGGCAAAGTTGACAGGAATAGATAAGGAAATTTTTGTTGAAGCAATTCGTGAAGTAGTGCCTGCAAAGTTTTTAGAAATAAATTTAAAAGCTTTTGAAGAGGGTTATAATTATCATAATTAGGATTAATAAATATATACTTAAATTATTATAGTTAAGTTTCAAATGTGTTAGTTAAATTTAAATGTACTTGAATAAACATGTATAGTTGGCTTGCCAGCTTTGCATTGTTTTGGCCTATTGCTTTTGTGTGGGGCTCATTTTATGCAGTAAACCCTGAAAGCCATTCCAAGGTGGGATGTTTGGCAAATATATAAATATTAAAACATTCAATTCTTTGGGGGGATTTTTGCTTAAGTCTTTTGATTTAATTTCGAAAATAATAGCATACCTCTGCCTAGCAGAGGTTCTCCACTTAAGTCGAAATTTTTATGCCCAAATGTGGCGCGGGAGGTTAGCTTGACAGATTATAACTACAACTTGGAAAATACTAGCGTACCTCCACGTAGTCTTATAAAATTTTTATGCCAATGCGGCGTGGGAGGTTATTATGTCTTTTTGGAATGAAAAGTATGAATGTATGTCCAGAGACGAAATGAGAAAAGTACAGTCAGAGAGACTCATTAAAACAGTAAACAGGGTATATAGCAATGTGCCAACTTACAGAAAAAAAATGGATGAAAAGGGTATTTTGCCGGGGGATATCAAGTCAGTGGATGATTTGAAGCATTTACCTTTTACTTACAAGCAGGATTTGAGGGATACTTATCCTTTTGGACTATTTGCAGTACCGATGAGTGAGATAGTCAGAGTTCATGCATCTTCTGGAACAACAGGTAAGAAAACAGTTGTTGGCTATACTAAAGAAGACCTTGAAGTTTGGTCAGAGGTTATAGCTAGAACATTTACAGGTGCTGGGCTTACTAAAGAATCCTTCTTGCAGGTTTCTTATGGATATGGTTTGTTTACTGGTGGGCTTGGTGCTCATTATGGTGGTGAGAAGGTGGGAGCGACAGTTATTCCTACATCTTCTGGTAATACAAAGCTTCAGCTGTCACTGATGCAGGATTTTGGAACAACTCATATTGCTTGTACACCTTCATATGCTTTATATCTTGCTGAAGAAATGGAAGAAATGGGTATAAAGAGAAGCGATTTAAAGCTTCAGTCTGGTATTTTTGGTGCTGAACCTTGGTCTGAGAGTATGAGAAAAGAAATTGAAGATAGACTAAAAATAAAAGCTATTGATATATACGGCTTGAGTGAAGTAATTGGACCTGGTGTTGCATGTGAATGTGAATTTCAGAATGGTATGCATATTCCTGAGGATCATTTTATACCTGAAATAATTGATCCAGATACAGAAGAGGTTCTACCTGAAGGTTCAAAGGGTGAAATAGTATTCACAACTGTAACTAAAGAAGGCTTACCACTAATCAGATATAGAACAAAAGACCTTTCTTCACTTAACTATGAACGCTGTGAATGTGGTCGTACTGAGGTTAGGATGAGTAAGGTTACCGGTAGAACTGATGATATGCTTATAATCAGGGGTGTAAATGTATTTCCTTCTCAGGTTGAAAGTGTACTTCTTTCAATTGGAGAAACTGCTCCTCATTATATGCTGGTAGTAGATAGAAAAGATAATTTAGACACGTTGGAGATACAGGTTGAGCTTTCAACAAACCTGTTTTCTGATGAAGTTAAAAAGCTAGAAGATATAGAAAGAAAGATTACCAAAGAAGTTCAGAGTACTTTAGGTATTGGTGCAAAGGTTAGACTGGTAGAACCTAAATCTATTCAACGTAGCGAAGGTAAAGCTAAGAGGGTAATAGACAAAAGGGTGCTTTAGAAGTGTTTTGATTAGAATTTGAAAACTCATCATTCCATACATAAGTTCAATAATATACAATTTTCTATCTCGGAAAGGTTGAGTTATGTAACACAAATAAAGGAGGCCATAATCATGCTTGTACAACAAATTTCTGTTTTTTTGGAAAATAAATCAGGACGTTTGGCAGAAGTTACTAGGACATTAGCAAGCAACAACATTGACATATGTGCATTGTCAATAGCTGACACTACAGATTTTGGTATTCTCAGACTAATTGTTAACAAGCCTAAAGATGCTGAAAAAGCATTGAGTGACAACGGGTTTACAGTTAGCTGCACTGATGTAGTTGCAATTGCTGTTGAGGATAAGCCAGGAGGATTGGCATATGTGTTGGAAATATTGCAGGATAACGGAATTAGTATAGAATATATGTATGCATTTGTTGGTAAGTCCGGAAATGAAGCCTTTGTTATTTTAAGAGTTGAAAATCCTGAAGATGCATTAAGAACTCTTACAAATTGTGATGTCAAAATTATTCCTAGTGAAAAGATATATTGTAACGTAAAATAATTTTTTATAAACATCACTTCTTAAAGGCTATAATCGTTTTTTAAAAATACTATTTAAGACTAATTTTAAATGCTGCAATGTAAATTTATTTATGTTGCAGCATTTTACGTTCTTAGCAATAATATTCAAAGTTGATTAAATATATTTGCTAAATTCTCAATATATGGTATAATTTTATTATTAAGTTAATTACTTATTATATTTTTCTATATAAATCTTTTAGAAACTTTGGTTAGCTTTCTTTTTAAGCTTAAAAAGAAAG
>JAEWZA010000318.1 GCA_023395575.1 Bacillota bacterium | reverse complement strand
GTATGTACATTTTCAGAAGTAACTTCCGTTATTGTTGCTGCAAGGTCCATATTGGCGGATTCTTTAAGAACACCTTTTGCAACAAGATTATTACAGTTACCAATGTGGCGTTTGATCTCATCAAGATCGTTTAGCTCAATAGTTTTAACATTAAATGGTGCATAAGTATCACTCCATACCGCAGGTTGGTCAATAACAGTTGTGTCTTTCTTTAAATCGTTAATTCCGAACATTTCTAGCTTAGCCTTTACTACGTCGTCAGCTTTCATAATAAACCTCCTAATTAAAATAAAATTATATAGATCCATAGTAAACCCTAAATCATATCTACCGTTGCTTACTGGAATCTTTCATGAATAATTTTACTATTATATCTATTTTTTGAATTTTTTTTTAGATGAGATGCACAAAAAATAAGATGAAAGATATAAATTTGATATTGAATGAATAATTAAATCCATATCAAATGTATAAATTCATCTGTTTTATAAGAACTGAGCAGGTAAGGATATCTGATATATTAGCATATTATGTAATGTAAACTATTTGGCTTTGTTTAGTAAATCAATGAACCCACCCTGCAGTTTATTACTTTTTTTCTCAGATATATTATGATGGAAGCTTTTTAATTGATTATAAAGACTTATATGGTATGCCTCAAGGTATGGATAGCGATGTGATGTTGTATTCACAATAAACTCATAGTTCTCTTCGGCAACCTTCAGAATTTTATCCAAAACATCTCCAAAGAAAAGAGCATCTCTTACATGAGAACTATTAATAGAGGATAACTCACGAATATTACAGTATTCCATAACCAGTGATAAGAAATAAGTGCAGTTCCCTTGAAGGATATCTTCTTTCCAGTCTGATAAATCATCCATCATTTGAAACGTTATAACTAGATGATCAACTGTCGATGACAGCTCGTGTATGAATTCAGGCTTTTCACTGAGGATGCATGCAGCAGCAGTAATGATTTTAAGTGGAGCAGCTTTCTGAGCTACAAGAAGGAGGTCTTCTTTTGAATATACCCTACTCTGGTTCATATACTCCCTTTGTTCCCATGTAACACTATTAGCCCATTGCGTGAAATAGCAGTTAAAATATTTCCAAAAGCTTGATCCTGAAGAAAAAAGTGCGCGATATTGTTCCAAGAAGTCAAGGAGGAACAAATTACCCAAGGGAAGCCTATCTCCTTTGTATTCGCCTGGAACTGTATCCATCACTGAATCCTGCACCAAAAAATAGAATAGCGCAGGAATGAACCCCCTTGATATCCGAGAGCAAGCTTCATCATTCAAATTTAATGGTTTCTTTATCCAATAGGGTAAAAGAAAGCTTAAATGGTTCTTATTGAAATTAGTATCAAGTATATTATACGCGGATAAGAATTTTGCAGCATCCTCCTTGAAATAGTCAGGGTAATTTAAAATACTTTCTTCGAGAGATAACATAAGTATTTTAAGTTCAGCGTCAAAGTCATGTAAAAAGTCCATAAGTACATCCACCTTTGATTAATATGGTAAAAAATTCTTGATTGTTATATAATTTTAGCATAACATGTATATTAATAGAAGATGTGCCAAAAATATAGCAAAATCATTTGCAGTCTTGTTGGGAGCCAATATTATTTAAGCAAGTATTTTGGAAGCAATCCAATTAATATAGTGAATCAACTTTCGCAGTTGAATATTCCACTTAAGGTTTAGTAATATCAGGTGTGGTAGCATTATCAATGGAAAGTTGGGTTAAAAATAATTGCATGAATCATTACTAATTCTATCAATTGTTTTGTCAATAAACCATTGATAATGCTACCGCACCAATAATTTTTATGTGCGAAAGTTGAAATAGTGAGTACTAAATAAATACTCATATGGAAAAGTTGAGTTAATAATTTAACAGGAGTAAAAAAATGAAATTAATCAAACTTAAAAGATTTGTGTTTTCACTTTTTATTATAATGAGTATCCTCATTTTATTTCCAAATAATTTATGTTGTGCTGCTGCAGATGAAACGGTGCTTATAAATGATGGATGGATGTACCGTGAGGGGAATTCGCCTATCAATAGTGATGGATTACCTATCTGGACACAAGATGGTGATAGTATTGATGGCTGGAATGAGCTAAAAAGCCTCAATGAAATGGATAATACCTTTAAAAACGATCAGCCAGTCTGGTTTAAGATAAAATTATCTATGGAGAATAGGGATGCTTCCTGTATTTATTTTAAGAAGCTGCTTGGTCAAGCTTTAGAGGTTTATATTGATTCAGATAAAATTTTTGAGAGTAAAAGATTTATTTGGTCGTTTACCAATAATGTGAATACTGAAATTGTCACTTTAACTCCTGGATATTCAGGAAAGACATTATTTGTAAAAGCTGTTCCAGGAGCAATACTAAAAGATGTTGGTCCCAGACCAGATGTTATATTTGGAAATACTAAAGATTTGATACCTATTTATTTCAAAGGGAATTTTAATAGTATAATTCTAAGATTGATAATTGGGAGCATATCAATATTTTTAGGCTTAGCTTTAATTATTGTTTCCTTCTTCTTAATAAAATTGCAAAGAAAAAGTTGGATATCAATCGGAGTGGTGGCAATAACTTCTGGTGTTTTAATCTCTCTAAGCTCGAGTGAATTGTATTTGTTCTTGGGCAATTATGAGCAGCTTGCTTTGATTCTTTATGATATAGTGAAAATTATATTTTTAAACTCTCTGACTTATATGTTGCTTCAAATACTTGGAGTAAAGCACAAACTGCCTGTTTTAAAAAGGATGTTTCAGGTACTAAACGTATATTCCATATTATGCTTAATCATGCTATCTATTCATTGCAGCTCAGGATATCAGATTTTTACACTGTATCGTCTTTTTACATATGACATACTTGGAATTCTATATATTATTGCATTAATTATTATTGCATTTACAGTAATATATCATGCTACAAAAAAGGATATAGAAGCAAAGCTGATTTTAATGGGATTCCTTTATTTTATTATTCTGATGGTAGTGGATTTCTTTATATTTTTTGCTATTTCTCGAAGATACCAAGCTGTTCTATGGTATTGGGGCATACTTATAGTTATTCTTTCATTTTTAATTATTCTTGGTAAAAGAATACAAAATAATCATTTGCAGCTTATCAAGTATTCAAAAGAGCTTGAAATAAAAAATGAACAACTGGATAGTATGTGGAAAGAAATAAAAGAATCCAGAGACCAGCTTGCGGAGCTGAACATGACACTGGAATACCGTGTAAATGAAAGAACCAATCAACTTGAAGAATCCAATTCAAAACTATCATTAATAAATATGGAGTTATCTGCTTCAAATGAAGAATTAAGCAACACACTAGAGATACTAAAAGTTACACAAGGACAATTAGTAAAAAATGAAAAAATGGCAGTACTAGGTCAGCTTGTGTCCGGTGTTGCGCATGAAATCAATACACCTTTAGGTGCAATACAAGCTTCTATAGCCAACATATCAGAGAAGCTGAAAATTTTTTATCGAGAGATACCAAGCTTTTTGAGAGATTTTTCTGAAGAAAGAATTATTGCTTTTATTAACATACTGAATAAATCTATTGAACATACCAATTATACCTCAACTAAGCAAGAACGTATGTATAGAGATAGTATTGAAAATCAACTTTTAGAGAATGGTATCAACGAACCGCATATGCTATCTGGGATGCTAGCTGTAATGGGTTTGTATGATGTAAAGCCATTTGTTACTTTTCTTAAGGGAAACGATAGCTTTTCTGTTATTAGAATGGCTTATCTATTATCAGGATTAAAAAGAAGTGCAGAAACCATTGAAATTGCAGTAGAAAAAACATCGAAAGTGGTTTTCGCACTCAAAGCCTATGCTCATTTTGATAGCCAAGGTGAAATGAAAACCGTTGATATCAGGGATGGACTGGATACTGTATTAACATTATATCAAAATAAGATCAAGCAAGGTGTAGAGGTAATCAGAAATTATGGGGAAATACCTATGATATTATGCTATCCTGATGAATTGAACCAGGTCTGGACTAACATTATCCATAATTCACTTCAGGCTATGGAATACAAAGGTGTGCTTATTGTAAATGTTTACGAAAAAGACTGCAACATAGTAGTGGAAATTACTGATAATGGTCCAGGTATTCCAGATGAGATAAAAGAAAGAATATTCGAACCATTTTTTACTACAAAGCCTCAGGGAGAAGGCAGTGGATTAGGTCTGGATATTGTAAGAAAGATTATTTCAAAGCATGATGGGAAAATAATGGTTAATAGCAGGCCAGGTGAAACTAGATTTAGTGTTGCCATCCCAAGTCGGCTTAAAAATGATATTAATATAGTATAGTTCTGCAGCTCCTAAATTTTATAGTGGTAAAATAAGAAAATGGAGGATGAAAACAACAATGTCTATATTGCAAAAAAAAGCAGTAATTTGTATAGATGATGAAATAATTGTTCTTCAGAGTTTGAGAAACCAACTTGAAGATGCTTTCGGATTAGAATATCTTATTGAAGTGGCAGAAAGTGGTCAAGAAGCTTTAGAAGTGTTTAATGACTTGCGTTTAAGGAATTATGAAATACCTGTGGTAATTTGTGATTATATTATTCCTGGAATGAACGGAGACGAAATTCTTATGAGAATTCATAAATTGTCGCCAAATACAATGAAAATACTACTTACCGGGCAGGCTGGAGTGCAAGGTGTAATAAATACTATCAATTGTGCTAACCTTTTTGAGTACATAGAAAAGCCTTGGACAAAAAGCGAGTTAAACAGTGCAGTAAAGAGAGCTATTGAATCCTATGAGAATTTTACATTTAGTGAAGAAGAAAATAGAAAACTTACAGAGATTAATAATTTAATTGAGAAAGAAATCTATCAAAAAAACGCTAACTTTTATGGTCTTCAAAAAGAACTTAATGCAAAATGTAATGAGTCAAAACAAGAGATACTAGATGATATTAGAGAAAACCTACACTGTATTAGCGAACTAAGTATGCCATTGGAAAAGGTTAAATGTAGCATACGTCAGCTGGATAGCCTAAGTAATGCAGCAGCATGCAAGGAAGTTGATGTAGATATATCCACAATGGAAAATATAAAAGATTTGCAAAAAAGGTGTAATCAAGAGTTAGATCAACTAATAGAGAAACTTAATGTAACACATAATCAAAACGTATAAATAATTTCAGATTTGATTTTGCGCAGCTAAGTCACATAGGAGGAAGAATGGATAAGCCGAATATCATTTGTGTAGACGATGAGATGATTGTTTTATATAGCTTAAGAGAACAATTAGAGATGAGGTTTGGTGCTTCTTATAATATAGAGATAGCAGAAAGTGCATCGGAGGCTTTAAATTTACTGAGAAGTTTTCTTGATGACTCAAAAGAAGTTCCGTTAATGATTGTAGATTACATAATGCCAGAAGTAAGGGGCGATGAGTTATTAAGGCAAGTCCGACAAGTTTCTCCTCATACAGTAAACATATTGCTTACAGGTCAGGCAAGCTTGGAAGGGATAAAAAACGCTTTAAATGATGGAAAAATTTTAAAATTCATTAGTAAACCTTGGGATAAAGAACATTTGTTCCGATATGTATTAGAGGCACTCACTTGCTATAATCAAGGTAAAAGCAGCAGAGAAAAGAACAACCAGCTGAAAGCAATTAATGATAAGCTATTACAAATTCTTAATAGTAACTCGAAGGACATTACAAAAGGCCAATTTTATGTAAACATTGATGATAAGTCATTATCAATGCAACAATGCATCAATAGTATTTCTAATAAGCTAAAAATATCACTTCATCTTATAAAGATTGGGATAGATGCGGCTTTAGATTTACAAAAGAATAATATAACTTATAATGAACATGATGTTGAACCTATGGACCTGATAGGTATAAGTAGCTTTTACAAAACTGCCTCCAATGTAATCGATAATATTGTCTGTACCTTTGAACCTGGTAACATTCACAAAATATTTAAGGATTATGATGTTCAAGGCTTTTATGGTATTAATGATAATATGACACAAATAAATAGCAGCATCTACATGGAGGTCAACGGATTGATAAGTAGAGTAGACCAATTGGAAGCTCAGGTAAAAAAAGAATCTGAAAGGATTGCAGTATGGGAGGATAATGAGATACTATTATTCAAATTGGACGATATACTATTCTTTACAGCTGAACTTGGGAGTACACTTGCTATAACTAAAAATGGAAAATATAAAGTTAAAGATTCGTTAGAAATATTGGAAGAAAAATTAAATAACCAACAATTTTTTAGATGCCATAGAAGCTACATTGTGAATTTAAACCATATAAGCAAGGTAACACCCTGGATTGGCTACAACTATATATCCAAGTTTGAGGGTTCGCCCCATGAAGTACCTATAAGTAAATCTCGTTTAAAAAAAATGAAGGAGATGCTTGGCATTTAAATATATTTGTATGATGTGGAAGAAAAAATAATAAAGTAGAATCATTTTTAGTTTTATTTACTCACAATGCAAAAATATTATCTCATCATAGGGCTTCAATAAATGAATCTTTCAGTTATTAATAATCAAGAATGCTTGAAAGATTTATAAAATCATATATAATGGAGATGGGTTTGTGAAAAAATTATTAAGTGGATGTAGATAGAACCTCAACTTACTGCAATATGAGGTGTATTATTGTGATAGAACGATATCTAAATTGTTAAGTAATTTTATACTTGCTATAAAGTCAGAATAAATAGGTAGTATTTTTGAGTATAGCTAAAAGAATTATATAGAGTGTTATTAATAACAGACAGGAGAGAAAAGTATGATTAACATTAGTGAATTTAGTTACCAAAATGAGCGCTTTCTTAATTTGTTAAATAGGCAGGGAGATATTCCTGGAGATGTTATAGCAACTGTAAGTGAAGTATTGAACGATATTCGTACGAATGGTGATAGTGCATTGAAAAAATACATGCTGAAATTTGATGGTGTTGATTTAGAGAAGACAAGCATTAAAGTAACAGAACAAGAATTTTTAGAGGCTGCTGAACATATTCCGCAAGAGTTCAAAGATGCTATAAAACTTGCGTGTGATAATCTGTTTTCTTATCATAAGAAACAGAAACCAGAATCTTACCAGGTTTCATATGATAATGATGTAATTCTACAAAGAAAATATATACCTTTGCAGAGAGTTGCAGTAACTGTACCTGGTCAAATGGCACCTTTGTTTTCGACTTTATATATGAATGTAATTCCAGCGATTGTTGCAGGTGTACCAGAAATATGCATTATTACAAAACCAGTTAATGGGAAAATTAACGACTACATACTATATACTGCTCATTATTTAGGTGTGAAAACAGTATATAAAATATCTGGTGCGCAAGGTATTGCCGCTGTTGCTTATGGGACAGAGCAGATTGATAAAGTTGATGCAATCGTAGGACCTGGTAATAATTATACGCAAATGGCTAAAAAATTATTATATGGACAAGTAAAAATTGATTCTATTGCTGGTCCTTCAGAAATTGCTATTATTGCTGATGAACATGCAAATGCAAGATTCATTGCTGCAGATTTGCTATCACAGGCTGAGCATGGCACAGGCTTTGAAGCGAGCACCGTATTCTGCTTGAGCAATGAACAAGCGGAAAAAATTAAAAATGAATTGAATCAGCTTATATCAGAAAACCAACTTCATAGTCCACTTAAGTCATTACAGAATTACGGAGATATATTTGTTGTTGATTCTTTAGAAACAGCTGTTGAAGCTGTGAACAGAATTGCACCTGAACATGCGGAAATTTTAGTACAAGATTATGAATCTATTATTAGCAAGATTAAAAATGCTGGGGCGATATTTGTTGGAGAATATAGTCCAGAACCAACTGGAGATTATTTTTGTGGCACTAATCATGTTCTTCCAACATGTGGTACTGCTCGTTTTTCCTCAGGATTAAGCGTAAATGATTTTATCAGAGGCTACAGTGTTATAAATTATACTAGAGACGCGTTGAAAAAAAATGGTGAATATATAAAATTGCTTGCAGAAACGGAAGGGTTAAAGGCACATTCTTTATCTGTTGATGTACGATTAAAGGAATTCTAAAAGTATTCATAAATAAAAAGTAATAGATACTAATAGTAAGTAATATTAAATAAAATATATCATAGCGCTGGAATGCTTATATAAGCTGTCAAGGAAAAGTATTGTTTGGTATAAATTTTGATAATATAAAACTGGCATCAGTATAGAAAACGCCAAAGTGTGAATTTACACTTTGGCGTTTCAATATAACTATGCATGTAGACAGCTAAGAATAATGAAAGATTATTTGATTATTAAAGGTGTTCCGAGTCAAACAGTCTGCCCAGATAGCTATTATTAGAAAATCTATCTTAGATTTTGGGCATTGCGTCCCCAGCCTTTGCCGGGTTTACCCTTGTCTTATTTATTTGTATCCGTTATTTACCTTTGCAGGTCTAGCCATCAAGAAAACTAAAACACCTCCAGCGACAATCAAAACAAGCGAACCAGCACTCATTCCTACATCTCTTTCTAGTGCACTGAAATACGGAAAGCAGGGGAAATATCGAATCTGTACAGTTAATGTGCCGTCGGCCTTCTGATATATTCCATCCCCAATTTGCTTTGTAAATCCATTTATTTCTTTGCCGTCGGGCAGCATAAAGGTGTAGCTGATGATGTAAGTGTATCGGCCGGGTTTTATGTCGGTTCGTTCTCCTCCTACGCGTCGAATATGGGTTATAACGGCTTTTTCTGGCTCACCGATGATACCCAGCGCAATTTTGCCAGCTCCCCAAAGGATGAGCATCGCTCCCAATAGTATAATGAAAATCCGTGGTAAGAGCTTTCTTTTCATCTGTTGGGCCCCTTTTTAGGAAGTGGTATATTCCGACGCACAAAAGCTTCAGCCTGTTCATAATTTTCATCCGAGCAGAACAAAGCGATATTTTCCGTCCAGCCGCCTTGCAAAAGGATGATGTGGCTCTTGGGCTTGTATTTCACCTTTGTAATGCGGTTCCATCGGATAAAAATCTCTTGCCGCGACTTGGATATAAAAATATATTGAAAACATTTGAGCCGATTAAACTGTGCACAGAGATCGAAAAAACTTCAATATCCGTGATTAATTACTTTCCAAGCAGAATCTTTTGAAGCTCTTGCGACACTGACAGAGCGTTCGGGGTTATGGTCTTTTTTATCTCTGCCGGTAAGAACTTTGTAGATGATGATGTTGCCAGCTTCATATTCGCCCTCGATACCCGTATTTTTATATAAAGGATAATCATCGGACATAAGCTCAATGGACACTATGCCCTCATAATACGGTGCTTCGGTGGTAAAATAATTTCTGACTACTTCTTCGGTTTGATTTAGCTCCTTGGGGGTTAGGCTCTGGCTGTAATTTGCGGTGTTTATTGCCTGTGCATTACCTCCTATATCTTGGTATATAACGTATTTTTCGAGAGCTTCGTATAGATTATCAGAAAGAGTACTATACCACCCAACTGCACCAGACTGTAACACTACCCTGCCATCTTTTAGGCGATAAGCATAATAGTCATGAACCTCTTGAGTTTCAGGTAGGGTCTGCTGAATATGATAGCATTCCTCCAAGGTGGTAATATCCACACCCTCCCATGCTGCAGATTTCACTAAGGCGTTCATGATAATTGCTTCTGCAATTTGCTGATTTTCTGAGGAGTATTCGGAAAGTACTTTACCATTTTTGCCAAGCCTCATAATAGAATATTTCGCAGAAACTGTCTCAGCAGTTTTTTCTGCACTGATGAAATCAATCAGCTCCTGTAATTTTTCGGGGCTCTGGGCATAGTCACGTACATCACCATCTACAGTATTATTCGCCCATTCCCGCCCATTGGTAAAGCTAACTTTCCGGCTACCATCTGTCAATGTGGCTTGAATTTCATCTGCATTATCTATTAAAGAAAGTAATAAAAGTGCATTTGCTCTAAAGGAATTGACAACGGATGTACTTTGTGTGTCGTATTCCTCAAGTAATTCTGTTGACACAGAATATACAATTTCAACCTTATATGGCTGCGATGCAGTTTGTAATTCAAAATGGTCATATTTCAAACCAATAGGAACAGGCATCAATCCAATCAGTTTCCCAACCGCTGAATTATCACCCACATATTTAGTGCGGGAAGTCCATAATTCTTCGGTAGGGTATACCGTGTTTAGCATGCCTTTTGGCTGTAACTGAATTGTTTTAGCTTTTGCCCTTGTGGGATAAGTTTCTTTGATTTCATCTATAAAAAGTACCACATAATCTCCAGCAGAGAAATCATTTATGGATATTTCTGTTGGTTCATTATTGGCTGTCACTGTTATAAGGGTTGCATTTCCCCAGCTGACAATACAGTTATTACCAATGGGACTGTTCGTGTCGATTCCCTTTACTGTCATAGTCTGATTGCCTTTGTCAATTGTAAGAATGGTTGCATTTACATATGTGAATCCACTTGGATCTTTCTTTGGATTCGCTGATAAACCTATAACGACAAAAACAACTGCTATTACTGCCACTAAAATCACCCAAAAAACTGGCCTTTTATAGTTCAATACATTTTTAACTCGTCCCTTTGTGTCACCTTCACCAAAGGCAAGAGGTGTACTGCCCACATTTCTCTTGCCAGTTGCAAGGATTAGCAGCGAGGAGGAATAATTCTTCTTCACCTCATTACCGAGCAGGTTAATAACTGCTTCATCGCATGACATTTCAATATCTTTTCCACTAAGGAAAAAGGCAATCCAAACAAAAGGGTTAAACCAATGAATGCACAGCACCAAAAAGCTCATGAACTTGACAATGTGGTCAAGTCTCTTGATATGAGTTTGCTCATGAAGCAGGATATAGTCTCGTTCGGTATGACTCAAATTAGTGGGAAGATAAATTTTAGGGTGAAAAATGCCCATAACAAAGGCAGTTTCAATTTTTGACGATGTAAAAATATTGTCCATATACGGTATGGCATCTTGCAATGTTTTTTTTAGTCGAAATAACTTAACAAAATTGTATACCAGCATAATTGCTATGCCAAGTATCCAAAGTAAGCTTCCTATAAATACCCATATTTGAAGCGGATTTACACTGCCATAAGGGGTTCCGGCAGGTAGAATCATATTGACAGAATTGTTAATGGTCGCGATACCGGTGTCAATTTTCGGGACCTGCATATATAGGATATCATGTGAGATTGGGTTTGCCTTTGTGGGCAATAAGCTAAACATGCTCTCGAAGGAATACGGGCAGACAAGGCGAAACAGTGCCACAGACCACAGTGCATGAGAGAATATCTTTGGTAATTTTTTTAATAGTATTCTTATAATCAGTATGCAGACAATGACAATGCTAGCAGTGAAGCTCATGTTGAGAATCTGCAAAAATAGCTGTTCAAGCATTGTTACTCCTCCTTATACTCATCAATAAGACGCTGTATCTCATTTATTTCTTTAGAACTTAGTTTTTTCCGGCGAGTGAATGCTGCCAGAAATTGTGGAAGCGAGCCATTAAAAGCATAGGTTAAAAATTGCTCTCCCTGGGCAGCACCAAACTCATTTTTAGACATCAGTGCAGTGACTGTACCGTTGTTATTTTGAAAAATCATACGCTTGCATAGGCGATTGAGCATGGTGTAAGTTGTAGTTCGTTTCCAATTAAACTCTTTTTCACATATTTCTGTGAGGCTGCGAGAACTAACAGGTTCATTAGCCCAAATAATGTCAGCAAATTTTTGCTCCATCTCACCTAGTTTATATTGTTCCATAGTATTTTCCTCCTGTCTAATTGTATTAGACTAAGT
>JAEWZA010000203.1 GCA_023395575.1 Bacillota bacterium | reverse complement strand
GCACGACACCATTTATATAAATCTTGAACTAATACATTCTCCCCTTCAACAACACGAACCATCGCAACAATTTTCTGGCCTAATTTTTCATCATCTATTCCTAATACAACAGCTTCTTTAATTAGAGGATTCATAAGCAGTATCTGTTCAATTTCAATAGGATACACATTATTCCCACCCTGTATAATTAAGTCATCTGTTCTACCAACAATGAAATAAAGGCCTTGCTTATTTTTGTAACCTTTATCCTTAGTCCTTAAGCCCTTATCTGTTATTGCCTGCAAAGTCTTATCCGGGTATTTATAATATCCATCCATTATGTAATCGGTATGAACAAATATTTCCCCTATCTCGTCTGTTTCGCAAACAGAACCATCATCACGATAAATTGTCATGTCACAGCCTTTTATAGGTCTTCCTACCGTGCCAGAATACGCTAACACATCCTCATTACATGCAAAGGAAACTCTAACCGCTGCCTCTGACAAACCATAGGCATTGTATAGAGCAACATTCTTAAATTTTTCCTTAGTTTTTAAAAATACACTTTCAGGTGTTATCATTGCTCCAAGAATAATTCTTTTCATAAAGCTAGTGTCAAACCTGTCTATAAAAGGATAATCAAGTATTTGTACAAGCATTGTTCTCACTAAATATGTTGTTGTTGGGCGTAATTCTTGGATTGTCTTTAAGAAGATAGCAGGATGATATAAGTCATTTAGTAGAATAACACATGCTCCGGAGCTTATAGCCATGAGTAGGTCACTTGCTATTGGTCCTGCCTGCGTTAGAGGTCTTGCCATAAGGAACCTATCTTCATTAGTAAATTGCAAAACCTCTGCAACTGCTAATGCATTACCAGAGACCGCATAATTAGAGAGCACTACTCCTTTTGGTTCTGAGGTAGAACCTCCTGTAAAGCAAATGCCAAATGTGCCCTCTTTAATATCCTCAGTAATAATTTTTCGAGAATCAAATTTGTAAACCTGTACATCAAAGTCATTTCCTAAAACAACAATGTACTTAATTTGCAGTCTATCCTTAATCTTACTAACTTCATTAAACCCATTTTTGTCTGTAACTAAAAATCCAATATCGGCGTAATTGATTCTTTCGCATAGTGATTCCCCTTTAAGTTGATACGAAAGAGGTACTACCAGTTTATTTTGTTTGTTCAACGCAAATAGATATGTAATGAACTGTGGACTGTTAGGAAGAAAAATACCTCCTATCTTAAAATCCATACTATCAATAAAATCTGCTGTCTTTAATATTAACTCCATCATTTGTGCATAAGTGAATTGTGAATTTTCATGGACTAACATTAAATTGTTCGGAAACTTGTTATAACTCTCTGTGAATAAACCCCATGGTGAATAATTCAAAATTGCATCATCCCTCTCATGTTAACGTCCCACTTGGCTCCAAAAAATTTGAAAACCTTCAGTGGATAACCTCTGCTTTACAGAGGTATTTCGTCAATTTTACTTTAACAAATTGCCTAGATTTGATATTACCTTCTGTTCATTTATAACAACCTCATTAAGCTGACTAATAATGTCATCTAAGAGTGTTAATTTCTTTGTAATCCCTAACTTCAAAGATAGATTTGCACATATATCCCAATGTTTTGATGACTCTTCTAGTAGATTTGATATTTCTTCTTGAGAATTCTGAGGTATTAATTCATTAAGCTCTTTTATAAATGTTTTAAATCTTTTTCTGCTTCTGGCTATAGTCTTAAAAGTCTCGTTATAATAGGTTTTAAACATATACTGTTTTGTCTCAGACAATGCTTCAGACTTCTTACTATCAAAATCACTAATCAAGGTACTAATTGCTTCAAATCCACATTGATACCCAAGAACATCTTTTTCACTGTTCATTCTACTGCAGCTTTCCTTCAAAGTAGCAAAAATCCTATCAGTTTGAACTTTGAAGTCTTTATAGTTTTCTACCTCACACCATACATTTTGAATTGGCCTTGAATATTCTCCCATCATAGCATTACTTAAAGGATTATCAGAAGCCCTAGCCATTCGTATTTCATCTATTTGCAATTTGCCGTCAAAATCACTATTGGACAGTTTGTATTTGTCAAATAGCTCATACCAACCTTCCTCTTCATTGTACCCAGTTATCACTACATAATGGAGTCCATGTTCTTTTTGATATGCTCTATGATACTTCATATAAAACAGGTCTACGGCAGCTACAACAGGAATCCCATTATCTATTAATTCCTTTACCCTATCGTATGCACGATCTGTGTCATTTTCAATATACATTTTTACAATAATTTGGTCTTTATCTGTAGTAGCTTTTAGGTCATTATTTTTTTTATGAAGCTCAGGGACTGGAAAATAGGCCTGTTCAAATGATGTGTTTAACTCTTTTTCTGAAAATTCTACTGAGGTGTTGTACTTATATAGATAATTTACTCCCATATATCCTGTTTCCTTATCATATAAAAACGAAAGGTAATCAGCCAATATTATATTGGGATTAAGCCCTAAATACAACAATTGAGCTGATAATGCATTATGGAAACAGTCACTTACATATGGTTCGAAAAATCTAGGTACGTTCGTAATATTTTTCATTGCCATTGTTAGAACACTCCTAAAAAGTATTTAATATTACAGCTTTTTTTCTATGTAATCACAAATTGCTTTTCCAGTTGAAAAATATTCATAAGTAAGTAAATTACTATCGATAGAGATATCAAATTCGCACTCAATTTCAATCAAAAGTTCTACTAAGGCAATGGAGTCTATACCATAGTTGTCTCTCAAATCACAATCCAAATTAATATTGTCACCATTAAACTGACTGCGATTTTTCAAAAGTTCAGATATTTTTCCCTCAATTTCCTCTCTTTTCATAACTAATACTCCCCTTCTTAATAATTAGATAAAATACTGTTTTCTAATGATTGCATCGTTTTTATCAAATGCAAATCAAATTTGTGAGCTTATTGCATTTTATTTAATCATTAGCAAATAAATCCTATATGCCAATGATATTACCTATTGCAAAGTACAGATTTTTAATTCTCCTATACAACATTAAGTGCATTTGCATCAAGTCAATTACTATCGGCGACATAGTTGGATATCTCTTAACCTTAATCCGTCTGAAAAGACGAATTGAAGGGTTGACCCGTAATTGACATTATTTATATATATGCAAATTAATACTTTCTCAACAATATCATTTTTATATAATTAATTTTCTGTAAAATACTATATTTCTGTCACTTATGGCCAACTATTATGTATACTTATAAATTAATTTAATAATTATGTGTATTTTTTATGTTAAGCTATAAAAAAACAAAATTAATGCTACTAACTTAACAGGGATAATCTTCTGGTCAGTAGAATAGATGTATCAACTAGTTTTTATAGTTTAAATGCACATAAGCGTAATTTCTATGTAAATAAAAGTAATATTAGAGGCATAAACGCACTCTCCCAAAAATATCCTAAAATTAGTATATAACATTGCATCTAGAACTGTCAAACATCAAGATTCGACCTTTTTCCCTTTATTGCCCCAATCTTCGTGTATAAACTACGTTTCGAATCCTGTCAACTAAATATCCATTATATATAATACATTCCTTTTTTCGACTTTTATTGTTTTAACAGCTATGCTAAAACTGCTGTGAAATTTTCTTTACCACGAGTCTTTATAAGTAGTAACATACTAAGAGTTGTTATGATTTACTAATTGTTTAACGGATTCTCTCTTTACTAGGGATGCCGATAAAAGAACTTTCTCTGATACTCCAGTACCACCCTCTATTCTTTCAAGGAGCTTACGCACAGCTATCTTTCCCATAAGTTCCTTTTCTACCTTCATAGTAGTTAATTCAGGTGTCACATTTTTTGCAGTTTCAATATCATCAAATCCAATAATTGAAACTTTATTTGGTATTGAAATGTTCATATTTTTCATCGCCTTCAATATGACTATTGC
Source organism: Bacillota bacterium (assembly GCA_023395575.1). Taxonomy (GTDB): domain Bacteria; phylum Bacillota; class Clostridia; order Acetivibrionales; family DSM-1351; genus Ruminiclostridium. The sequence goes on along the minus strand of JAEWZA010000203.1, from coordinate 14,388 downwards.
GTGGGCATCATTACAGCAGACATAAGCCGTAGGCAGTCCTTCCTGCGATTTTATCATGCTGATTATTCTTTCTACCTCTTCGCTTGATAAATTAACTAGACCTTTATCAAGCACAGAGTATCTCTCATCCATCTCAAGATTATATTCTTTAAGCGCTTTTGTATATCCCTGATGTCTGTCGTAAAAACTAACAGATAATGATATATCCCCTATAAATCCTATTTTGGTATGTCCACACTTAATTAAATACTCTGTTGCAAGATATCCACCGCAATGATTATCTGTTAATATACAATCCATTGGTAAATTGTCAAAATAATTATCCACCATAATAACAGGTAAATTATATGAAATAATTGAATTTATAGTTTCTCGTGAATTTCTTCCAAGTGTAATTATACCTGAAATCATTCCGTCCTTGATGCAATTTGGCATTCCAAATATTTCTTCATTCTCATCGTAGTAATGTATTATTGTATTTAAATTGTTTTTTCTTGCCTCATCCTCTATGCCCAGCTGAATATAGCTGAAAAATCCAATTGAATCACGGGTGCTTTTTGCTATAACAAGGCATAGGTTACGCGTATTTAAAGCCTTTATAGCATTTGACTTATACTGATATCCCATGCTTATAGCAGTATCCTCGATTGATTTTCTTGTCGCTTCACTAATACCTGACATCCCTCTCAACGCTAAAGAAACTGTATTTTTTGATATTCCAAGTTTCTTCGCTATCGTATCCATTGTAACTTTCTTTGGCATATGTCCTCCATCTATATTTCAATAAACAATTTAATATAACTTAACTTAACTTTCGTACACATAATTTATCAGAACACGAAACTATAAATGTTTTTGTTGGCAAAATATTTTCAATAAGTTAGAAATATTTCATTTTTTACGTTTAACCCTATTATCTATTCCATATATTACATATGAAATTATAACACATGTACATTTTTATTTACAGCACTCACACACTATTTATTTTACAAACTTTATAATTTAATATATTTTTTTACAAATATTGTAGTAATTGTTTGTTTTTTTAGCTTTTTAGTATTATTCTTCAAGGTTTCTTTTTTCTTATATCAATTATCAGCCAACCGCCAAGAATCAGTGCTACTGCATAACCTAGTACTCCAATCAATGGTATTCCCAACAATTTCAGTTCCATATTTGTGGTACAAATTAGACTTGAACCAATGAGCAATCCAGCATTAATAATACAAATAACCACTCTATTTACCATTTTATCAATAGCAGCTAGCGGCTCTTCTGAGCCTGTTAGCTCCATATTGACCTTTGTCTGGCCTTTTATTGTCATTTTTAAAATATCTGAAAGCTGCGCTGGAATATCCAAAGTCTTTCTAGCCGAGCCATATAACGTCTTTCCTACATTCAATAGCTCTTGTGACAAATCTATGCTATTTAATATTTCTGAAGCCATTCGGTTTGTCATTACTTGGACTATATTTATATCAGGGGAAATCTTAGACAATACACCTTCTATTGTTATTATTCCGCGGCTTAACATACTCATTCCCTTTGGCATTGATATGCCGTGGGTATTTGCAAGAATGAGAAACTCCTCGATAATAATTCCCAAGTCCATGTCACCAATGCTCTTATTTCCGTATTTAGATAGCATATCACTAATATCTGAGTATAGCCTTAAATGATTAATTCTGCCCTTATGATTGCCAAGGGTTAATAATATGTCCTTTATTTCATCTATATTATTTTCTGCGATGGCTTTGATTGCATTTTTAAAGAGTAACTTGTCTCTATTCGACAGCCTTCCCATCATTCCTAAATCAATCCAAACAATCTCTCCACCCCTAATTCGGATATTGCCAGGATGGGGGTCAGCATGGAAAAATGCATCATCGATAATTTGCTTTATGTAATTATCAGCAAGCTTCAATCCTATTTCATTTAAATCATATCCCATTGAAGTTAGTGTATCAGTATCGTCTATCTGAACACCTTCAATATATTCCATTACAAGTACCTTTGATGTAGTGAATTTATGTTCTATTTTTGGACAGGTGGAATATACAATATCTCTATTATGATCATAGAATTCTTCTGCATGACGTGCTTCAATAAGGAAGTCCATCTCCTGACTGGTCACTGTCCACATTTCATCAAGTATTATTCCAAAATCCACTACATTTCCTGTATTAACAGCAATCTTTAAAATCATTGAGGCTTTTCTTAGTAACGATATATCACGAGCCATAATATCCTTGATACCCGGGCGCTGCACCTTAACAACAACCTTGTCTCCATTTTTAAGAATTCCAAAGTGTGCTTGAGCAATAGAAGCTGATCCTAACGGTGCACTGTCAAAACATTGAAACACCTCTTCAAGCTCTGTTCCATATTCTTCCTCAATTACCTTTTTTACTTCAGAAAATTCCATTGGTTTAACATCAGCACGTAGCTTCTCCAGCTCTTTACAATACTCCGCTGGAAGTATTTCGTTACGCATTGACATAATTTGTCCAAGCTTAACAAAAGTAGGACCCAATTCTTCAATTATTTTCCTTAGTTTTTCTGGTGTAATTCCCTTAACAAGATCATTTTTTACCAGTACTGAAATTATTTGACCTAGTCTTTTTTTATTACTATCTGTACTATTCTCCTGTCTCCCCATCAGTATCTGTCCTCTCCAATTCCGCAAGCTTAGCCTTAATTGCAGCTATCTCTTCCTTGCTCAGTTTCTCAAGCTGCTGGGCAATAGACATCACATTTTTATCAGCTGTACTTATTTCTGAATCTGTGTTAGCCATATCAGTGTCGCGTGTATCGCATGCATTATATGGGCTTTTAATTTTTGAAGTAATATTTCTCTTAAGCTCTTCATTTAAAACTTTACCCTGCTCGACAGTAATTTCACCCTTTTTTACAAGCTCGTCTAATACTTGCTTTGACTTTTCAGCCGTTGTTGCAACAGCACCAATTCCAGCTAATACAATCTTTTTTAGATCATCACTAATATTATTAATCATAACATCCTCCCACGCCCCATTTGGGCACAAAATTATAGTAAAGCTATTTGGACATTCAAATTAATTTAACTACCTGTAAAAATGTTTCACATACATAGAGTTTTATAGCTTGTACACTACCCACTTTAACAAAAACTATTTGAGGTTCTTGAATCTAAACACCATGTTCCCAAAAGGTTTGCAACACAATAGCCTTTTAGTTATACCGATATACTATTAAAGTACCCATTTGAATTAAAAAAATCACAACATTCTAAATAAATAATTCAACTATTCCAGTTAATTCGTAGGTGTTTAAACTTATCAATGGAAGGTTGTGTTAATAATTCAACCTTATAAATGTTAAGCTAGGTTAATAATTTATTTTTTCTTTCCACTCATCAATTAGTATCCCATAGTGTTTTTCATCATCCCAAACGCCATTCTTGAATCTTACTTTCTTGAGCTCGCCTTCTTTAGTCATTCCAACTTTCATCATGATATTTTCTGATTTTAAATTATTTGAATTACATCTGGCACTTATCTTATGTAGCCCTAGCTTTGTAAAACCAAGTTCAATAAGTGAATTGGCAAGCTCAGAAGCATAGCCCTTTCCCCAATATTGAGGAAGTAGAAAGTACCCTATTTCGCCACATCCACCATTAGAATTCAGACTTTGAATAACCATATCGGCAAACCCAATAAATATATCCTCTTCACGCAAAAAAACAGCATACGCATACGAATTATTGCTATTAATCCTATCATCCTGATTAAGAAATCCCTTAAAGAATCCCCTCATTTCCTCTTCATTCTCTATTTTATCTATCCATGCATACTTCATTACCTGTTCGTTTGAAAATATAGAGCTAAACAGCTCATAGTCTAGCTCAGTAAAATATCTACATTTTAGTCGTTGGCTTTCAAATTTCATTTTAACCTCCATACAAATTAGCTTCAATTAATATATTATTCTATTAATTGAAGCTAATATTCTTAACAATATATATTTTTTATTATGCACCAGCTTCCCAGAATTTTTTGTCCCTTTAGTTCAATAAAATTCTAAACACTGTATTTTCTTCATTTGTAGCTGTATGACTAATTTGATTCTTACCACAATAGTTAAATATAAAACTCAAATCAAATACTCCCTTATTATAGCCGTATATATACATAATAATATCTTTTTTGCCTTCACTCAAACTCTTCTTAACTAAATTCTGAAATTCCATATAGTTATTGACTACTAAGTTGTTATATACGAAATAGTTATACTTTGTACCAGTTGCAACAGGCCATTTACTGGTGTCCCAGCTATGGTCCTGTAAGAACTGTTCTTGAGTCAAATTGAAATAACCATAATCCACATATCCTTCTTCATCAGGTGTAGGATCATTCCAGGTTACATCTAACATATAGTATTCATCATCCAACTTCAAAATGTTCCAAGCATGATCTTCATCTCTAGAAGTTCCAACAACTACATCACATTCTATTCCAACCTTATTTAGTAGTAACTTTGTCACCTCTGCATAAGCTTGACATACTCCTGTGCCCTTGACTAACAGCCCATAGGGGGTAAATGACTCATCTGGTAATGTGTCACTAATATAATTTTCATAATCATATTTATAATTACTTACTATATAATCGTGAATAGCTAACTCTTTCTCGTAATCAGTCATATCAGCAGTTATAACTTCTGATACAATTTCCTCCATTTTACCAATAACCTCTAAATCCTCTGAAGACAGTCTTGTTGATGCAACATCATTAATCATAGCTTGCTGTATTTTATGTACTTGAGAATAACCAATAGTCACTGTGATATCAGCCATACTTTTGTAGTCCATCCAGCTTGCATTGACCTTATTCGCTCCATACGGAGTAATATCTAATTTTTTAAAATCTCCAAAGATATAGTCCGAGTTCTCAAAGTTATTGCATTTTAAATTTAATGTTGGTTGAAGTGTAATAGAAGCTATTCTTAATGCCTCCAAAAATTCAGCATGATTGTTTATAACTGTTCCGTCTTCAATATCTTTTCCTTCTTCTACTTGTATTGCCAGGGTTCTATCAACATAGACTGTTTTTGTAGTTCCATCCCATTTAACTTTAGCCCCAAAAGCCTCAGCTATATACTTTGCAGGCACATATGTTCTGCCATCCTTGATTATGGCAGTTGTATCCATCTGCTTTGTTTGTCCATTTAATTGATAGCTACTCTTTCCTATGTATATTACTAACTCTGTATCTCCAAAGTAGAATTCCGCCTTCTTGGATTTCGCATCCCAAGTAACTGTAGCTCCTAATGCTTCACCAATATACTTTGCAGGTGTCTGAGTTCGTCCCTTTGCATCTACAAATGGCTGTGCATCTGGAAAAACCAGACTGCTTTCATTTACCATTACAGTTATTTGCGGTTGTGCAGCAAATGCTCCTGTTGAAAAAATAAATACTAAACTTAGAGCTATTATAGATACTAATGAAATTTTTTTCATATTTTATCCGTATCTTATCCATATTTAGAAATCAAATAAAGCAATTAAATGCTTGACATGGAATTGATACCCTCCTTAATTTTTATATGGTTTAGCACACTATGAACCAAGGATGTCAAATGTGTACAACTGCTATAAAGCTGAGAATGAACAATGCTAGTTCCTAACAATTACTAATTTTATTAAATAAAATAGCTTGTCGGTAATTAAATGATACCACATACTCAATAAAATTTCTCTCTTTTTCGATAATCATTATAACGCCTAGATTCAAAATGAAATTTTTTGATTTTATACACCGCCAAAAACCACTTGTGGTTTTGGTGGCTCGAAAATGAACCTTGTTTGTACATGCTTTATTTTCGAGCTATTACATTCAGCGGCGTTTTATCGAAGCGGAAGATATTCTCACTGCCTGAAATCAATGCGATACCCTCCATTTATAGAAGTATGGACATTTTTCTTGCCTCGTTTTATTTCAAATCAATCTAAACACTCCCAAATTTGAGATTAAAATCATATTATATTTCATGAAGGTGGTCTATTTTATAATTAAGACTGGGGGAATAACAAGTGAAATTTATCAATCCTTTGACTAAAGCTATGATGAAAAGCAACAAGCAATTAAGAGAGTTACGCACCTCCGATAAAGCTGCTACATCAGATACATACGATTTTGAAGCAAATTTAAATGCATTACTTGCCCAACAAAATTTCGCAAGTGAATTTTGCAAAAAGCTCTACGCAGAGATTAATGAGTTTGATTCCAACTTAACTGCTGAAGATGAGGTAGTGGCCCGACTTGTAAATTTTGGAGAAATAATACAGTTCGGAATAGAAAGTATAGGCTTTTCAGATCCAAGCCTTATAATTTTCAGCGGACATACCTCCGATGGTTCCCATGTACAATTAGTTCAGCATGTAAGTCAAATAAGCATACTACTTCTATCAGCTAAAAGACCAGACCCTGAAAAACCAAAATTTCCAATTGGTTTTCGTCAAGTAACTTAATTGTCTACTTATTTTTATAGGAATTGAAACACCAAATATTATATAATATGGTCTCTAAATTAAATCCTCTAATTCCCAATTCAAATTCACATTTACTAAAACTCAAAGCCCAATAATAGGTTCTTGTTAAAGATACAGAACATATTCATTGGGCTTCAAGTACTTTTCTATAAAAAATTCAAACTTAGAGCAATAAAAATCTATTTGTGCGGTAGAATTTCAATAATTGTTGCCAAGTAATCTCTTGATTTTCTCAAACAACTAATTAATACAATTATTCCTACTCAACTATCGAACACAAAGTTGAGCCATGCTCAAGTTTACGGTCTACAATGGCTTATTTTGTAAACAAGCTTAAATCTATAATTTCCGCCATCTTTTTGTACCCAGCAGGGCTAAGATGTAAATGATCCCCACTGTCATATGTACCTAAAAGCATGGTTTGATTGTTAGGATTTCTTACTGCAGCATCGAAATCAATAACCGCATCAAATTCACCACTTGTTCTTATCCAATTATTTACCTCTGTTCGTACCTTCTCACCACTGGCATATTGTGAGCCGCCAATTGGTGTAATTGTAGCTCCATATATGCTAATATTTTTTGCATGAGCTTTAGCAATAAACTGCTTATACGCATTTATTATGTTTGCTGAGGTAGCACCTGAGCCTATGTCATTCACACCTTCAAATATTATTGCATATTTAACTCCGCTCTGCTCCAAAATGTCACGGTCAAATCTTGTAAGTGCTGTCGGTCCTAAACCACCTGACAATATTGTGTTCCCACCAATGCCCATATTAAGCACTGAAATATTTGATGTTGCAGGGTTTTCTAATAGTCGAGTGGCAAAAACATCTGTCCATCTGTTATTTTCATTTGTTGTTGAGCCTCTTCCATCTGTGATTGAGTCACCCAAGATAGCAACAGAATCATATTTATCTTCTGTAAATACATCTATTCCAGTTATAATATACCAGTGATCCGTTTTTACGGCTGATGGCATACTTGAGCTGGCAACAGCGTTTCCAGTTTGAATATATGATGTTGTTCTTGAACCAGGATGTCCTGTCAATGCTGAAGGTACACTTCCAAAGTATACTGTTATAGCCATATTAGTGAGCTTATTTAAATTGAAGTCTAGTGCGTCAGAAGTTACAGTTTTACCAGCAGCAATTGTTACAGATTCCTTACCATCAAATTTTATCACCTTATCTGTACCCGCTTGAATTGAGCTTCCACCTGCAGATACCGCTAAATGTACTGAATTCATTACAACAGGAGAATTCCCATATTGATTGGAAAACTTCAATCTTAACTGATTTCCACCAATTGAAACACGGACAACCTGCCTAAGTGTGTTATTTGATAGTCCTGGACTTGGAGGCATGTTATTTTGCTCAGTCAACTGCGGTGAAGTTCCCCATGTTCCCACCCATTCATTTGTTACTACCGGAATTTCTCCTTCGGGCAGCTTGTCTATCATCCCCAACAGATACTTCTTCATAATGGCAAAATCAACTGCATCTATCGCCTTATCAAGATTTAAATCCATTTCTTCTTTAAAAGCTTGACCCGGATTAATTAAATATTGCTTAATAAACGCAAAATCCAAGGCATCAATATTGCCGTCATTATTACAATCCCCATAAACTACTGCACTAGCCTGTGTAGTAGCAGCAATTGCTACGCCAGCAAAGTTTCCAACATTACAAATACTAAGGCAAAGGCTTAGTACAATTAAAAAAGCTGACACTCTTTTCTTTAAATTGAACATTTTCATTCCCCCATATTATGTTTTTCATTCCCCAAATTAGTTGCAGGCATAATTGATTATTATGAAAGATTTATAATAGAAATTAGTATATATTGAAGCATAAAAATTAAATGAAAAGTATCATAGAAATTATGCTTTGAGCTACAGCAATCAGATCAGATTTTTTCCAACGCCTCCCTTCCTGATTGTCATATTTGGTAACGTATCATATTTCTGTAATTAAAAACTACATTACGTCCCATAAGTGTATTGTATCATATATGGTAAAATCATCAATAACAAGCGGAAGATTTGCTTTTAGCGATTTGATGGAATAAATACTCAGAATACATTACTTGTTTTTAGCTAAAAAGATGAGGCATATAATTATTCCAAACTTTTTATTTACTCCAACTTCGTACATAAAAATCTATTGGTGTGGTAGGATTATCACTGCGAAAGTAAAATAACTTATAAAACAATAAGGAGACAGTATACATCCCTCTCCCTATTGTTAGTCCCTTTGTATTAAATTGTTTTACATTATTTATGTAAAATTAGCTTGTAGAATAACAACTTGTAGGAATAAATAAATATTTTAATAATAATTTTTAATACAATAATGCTTTTACACTCAACTTTTTCATCTATAAATATCTACATCATATGTTCTCATACTATGATATCCATTATTTAAATCAATTCTTAAAAATAGTATCTCCAATAACAAGGAAGTCTTCTTTTTCATATAAATAATTAGGCTTTATGTTTAAAAACTAAACTTTTCCATTCAATATTATGATATTTTTAGGCAACTCATTCTCAGAAATTGTTGTAACTACTTTACCATAAGCATCAACATTACTTTTAATAAATAAATCTTCATTTATAAAAACTATCTTATAAAATCCAAATCTTTCAATGCATTTTAATGTTTCGTCATTTTGAAACGGCAATGGAGGTAGCATTAAAATATAATCTCCAGAAGCAAAGTATTTTTCAAGTTGACATTGCAACCCCCCGAGCTTTCCTTGAGCAACACCATCTTCATCTATACCAAAAACTACATACCTTTTCATTTAAAGCACCACCCTTCCTCTTAATACGACAATTATATCCAAATTTGTCTTTTATTTTGTTCCCACTTTTTATACGCCGAATCTATTAAAATATTCATTTATATGTTTTCTAAGGTTTCCTCAACTTTTATCCTTTGAGTAGCACTGTAAAGCACATTTGATATTAGTCTAGTCTCTGACTCTGTTAAATCGTTTTGAAGTTTTGTCATTAAATTTATAACTCGCATATTTAAAGATTTGTTAACCATACTATCCTCCTTTCGCATTATTAATAACTAATAGCTAATATCATAGATATATTTAATTTCTCATAATATAAGCCGATGATGTTAGCTATTAATCATGCCAATCTCTCATACTTTAATACCCAGATGAAAATATGCCTTATGGGTTACCCTTATGCTTCTGTTCTTATGCTGTGTATAACTATACTTTTCCACATGTGTATAACCTACATTATCAACAAGTAATGTTGATAATTCTGTGGATAAAATTATTATCTAATATATTAAATCCATTGTCAATGTTTTTAAAATCCTTTGGTATTTTCTTTTTGAAATATGTTTTGGTTTTTTGAGCATCTCCTATTGTGTAAAATATAGGAAGCAGCATAACATATTGAACCTTATTTAAAGCTCTTCCAAAAAGCGTTAAATAGAAAGTACCAGTACTTATATTATTATATAACTCGCCTAAGTTGTATCAAAAAAATATAATTATTTCAACAAAAGTTTCCCTGTTCTATTTTTCCCAAATTCTCCAGTTTTGTATTGCATGCGTCTGAAACCCTTATAAATAGGGAATTTAGGTTTTTTATAATTTAGTGTGATATGTGTCTAGAATGTGTCCAAAACGCAAACGCGAATAAAGCCTCTTAGGATTTTTTCCTAAAAGGCTTCATTTTCATGGTTGCGGGAGCAGGACTTGAACCTACGACCTTCGGGTTATGAGCCCGACGAGCTACCAACTGCTCCACCCCGCGATGTATGAAATTTTACTGTACTATTAGTATATGCGGCAAAATAATTTTTATACACAAATCTGTTCTCGCCGACAACTACTATACTTTAACATATAACTTTGAATAATGCAAGTATTTTTTTATAATTTTTTTTGATGTAAATATTGCCACTGATTGAAAAGTTAAATTCCACCCCCAGATGTCTGGGTTTAGCTGTTTAGAGGTCCAAAAAAATGTCTACACCCCTTTTCCTTAAGGCAAAACAATACTCCTTTGAAAAGTTAAATTCGACCCATTAATTTGAGGATTTTTTATAATTTTCGCTAAATCTATTAACTATTATTCCACAGTAGTCCATATGATACTATTTTTATCAAAAATTCTAGACCTTTTCCTTATTATAAGGTATTATAATCACAGGAATATTTTAATTGCTTGTAATAAGCATTAATAATTTGCTTATCACGAAAAATATAATTAATTTATTAAAAAACGGAGGCTGTAATAATATGTTTAAATCTATTTTAAAAAAGTCAACTGCTCTTTTATTAGCTGTAATTTGCACACTTTCATTTACAACTAGTTGTTCAAAGTCAGACGCACCTGAATCAACAGGTAAACCACAAGTACAGATTGAAATGGAAAGCGGTGATAAGATGGTTCTTGAGCTTTATCCGGAATATGCTCCTGAAACTGTTAATAATTTTATCAGCTTGGCAGAATCAGGATTTTATGATGGTTTGACCTTCCATAGAATTGTTAAAGGGTTTATGATACAAGGCGGCGACCCTAAAGGTGATGGAACAGGTGGTTCAGAAAAAGACATAAAGGGTGAATTCAGCGGCAATGGATTTGAACAGAATACACTTAAGCATACTAGAGGAGTTATTTCAATGGCTAGAAGCCAGGATCCTAATTCAGCATCAAGCCAATTCTTTATTGTTCATGCAGACGCTGCATTCTTAGATGGTCAATATGCTGCATTCGGAAAGCTAATTAGCGGTGAGGATGTGCTTGATAAAATTGCAGAAACTCCAGTTGAAGCTAATCCTTTTTCTGGTGAAGTTTCCGTACCAACTACACCCGTTAAAATTAAAACTGTAAAAGTTCTTAGCAAATAATACAAGACTAAATATTATAAAAGCGTAATTATAAGAAAGTGGGCAGGTGATTTAATTATTGACCTGTCCACTTTTGTTATTTATTCAATTCCCCCATTTAACCATCACAACTCAAAAACAGCAGTCCTTATCTGTTCAAGTGCTTTTTCAAGTATCGCTCTAGGACATGCCACATTCATTCTCATAAAACCTTCACCATTTGATCCGAAATATGTGCCTGAACTCATTGCCACACCCGCTTTTAAAGTCATAAACCTGTTGAGTTGTCCTCCATTCAAGCCTAATTGCCTGCAATCAAGCCACATAAGATATGTTCCTTCTGGACGCTGCACTTTTATTTTAGGAATATATTGGTCAAAATAGTTCTTAACAAAATTAACATTTCCCTCAATATATTGTATCAGTTGCTCCAGCCACTCATCTCCAAACCTAAAGGCTGCCTGTACAGCAACAATGCTAATGCAATTATTACCTTCCACATGAAGTTTGTCCCACATTTGGTCAAATTGCTGCTTTAGCCCTTCATCGGAGAAAATAACAATTGATGACTGAAGTCCAGCTAAATTAAAGGTTTTAGTAGCAGAAATACAGGATATTGTTATGCTCCTAAGCTGTTCTGATATTGAAGCAAATGGAGTATGTTTATTTCCCCATAAAATCAAATCCGAATGAATTTCATCTGAAATTACTTTTATACCATATCGCAGACATATATCTCCCAACTTCTTCAGTTCATCAAACGACCATACTCTTCCTACAGGATTGTGCGGATTGCACAGAATCAAGTATTTTGCCCCCTGCTTGGCTTTTTCCTCTAAGTCCTCATAATTCATAAAGTACTTACCGTCAACTTCCTTTAAGGGGCTTTCCAGCAGCTCTCTAGAGGCTTGCTTAACCGCATTATAAAAAGGACGATATACAGGTGTCTGAATGATAACCTTGTCCTCTGGATTGGTGAGTTTTTGAATAACCATGCATATTGAAGGCATAACTCCCAAACTAGAACTCATTAACTTTTTATCTATACTCCAGTTCTTTCTTCTCTTTTGAAATTCACATGCATCATCAAAGTATGAATCAGGTCTTACTGTATATCCAAAAATACCATTTTCTATTCTCTCTTTCATGGCATCTATAATAGGCTGAGCTACTTTAAAATCCATATCTGCTACCCATAAAGGTATAAGATTTGAAGCTCCATATAGTTCTTCGAGCTTTGCATGTTTTTCAGCAAATGTAGCTTTTCTATCAATTATTTCATCAAAGTTGTATTTCATATTTGATCTCCTTACTAAAATTAAAAAAGACAGTATGAACAGAATTAATAAAGCAATTTGATTAAAATAAATAAAGGACTAAGATTCTATAATAGAAATCTCAATCCTTTATCTGGTGCCGAAGACCGGAATCGAACCGGTACGGAGGGTTAACTCCGCAGGATTTTAAGTCCTGTGCGTCTGCCAGTTCCGCCACTTCGGCTTGGCTATTGTCGCTAACCATTCGCGACTAGATTATTATAATACTATAAGCACTAAAGTGTCAACACCTAAATTAAAAATTTTTTTAATATATTTTAACTTTTTATTTATAGTTATTGTAATACACGTAAATCTTCATTTTTATTTTATACTAAACAAGAAAAGCACATCAGATAAACACACAGAATAGGCCATTACAAGCGCCTATTAGTTTATGTGCAAAAGATAATTTGACATACAAAACTGAAAATAACTATTCTGCAACTATATATTTAATCAACACAAATTAATACTGGGCCGATTTTTTATATCCGCTGCCTCCCCTTTTGGAATCAACATTTTTCTTCAAGTCATGTAGCCTTTCATCGCTATCCTTCATAAATTTTGCTAAGCGATCCTCAAAGGATGTATTGCTAGCACTATTTTTGCTACTATTCCATTCTATCTCAATCGGAGGCTTAACAGAAACTGCAGCTTGTTTTGGCTCGCAAGCTTTTTTTATGGAAAGACTTACTTTACCATTTGAATCAATTGAGACAACTTTAACCTTCACTATCTGGTTTTCTTTTAAATGAGCACTGATGTCCTTTACGTACTCCTGAGCAACTTCAGAAATATGAACTAATCCCGTTCTCCCTTCCGGTAATTGAACAAATGCTCCAAATGCGGTAATGCCAGAAACCTTACCCTCAACTATTGTACCTACTTCAAGCGGCATAAAATAAGAAATCCTCCCCAGTAAACCAAGCTTACTACGTACAAGCACTTAACATTTATTAAGCTATCTTATCACATTTACGTCAAGCTATAGTTATTTATTAGTATCAATATATATTTTTTCATTATCCTTAATATAGCCTAATTTTTCTCTAGCCATTTGCTCATAAAACTCATCAGTATTAATTATTGATTTCTGTTTCAAAAGCTGCTGCTTCTTGGCTGTCTCAATATTAATGTTTTTTTGCAGTTCTTGATTCTTAAATTCCTTTTCGTCAATACTGATTTGAAGTGTGTATAACGTATACCCAAAATAACAAACCGAAGCAATAACTAAATATGTCAACAATTTTAACTTCTTTTGTTTTTTCATTATTAACCCTCTCATCAATATCTTTTGTAAAATAAAAATTGCCAATCCAACATTTTCTATATTCTATATGTCGGTAAAAACTCCTGCAATATTAATTATTTTTTTATTCTTTTTTTAATTTTTTTAAAGTAGCTAGCCTCTTTAATTGCTTTTCAGTAATATTACTTGCTTTACTCCTAAAGCCTTTAACTTTATCAAATAATAATTTAGTAATTATTAAAGCTTGATTGGAAATAAAGGAAATGGGTTTTTCCAATATAGCATATATTTTTTTTATGATAATTTTAACTATTATAAATAAAGGCTTTAAAATAAATCCGAACAATTTATATAGTAATTTTAGTATTAATTTTACAACCTTATATAGCATTATAAATGGATAGCTTACTACC
>JAEWZA010000141.1 GCA_023395575.1 Bacillota bacterium | reverse complement strand
GTATGGTGGGTTTGATACTATTAAATCAAAACTAGATTTAGCAAAATATTCATTATATTTTTTTATATCCCCATGCACTATTTGTACTCTGTTTTGCAGTTCGTTAAGAATAACACTTCGATTTGCCATTTCAGCCATGCTTTCTTGTATCTCAAGACCCACTATCGTTTTCGCCTGGGTTTTACCTGCTAACAAAATTGGTATTATTCCTGTCCCTGTACCAATATCAAGCACTCTATAATTTTTTTTAATGTCTGCGAAGTCAGCCAATAGAACTGCATCTACTCCAAAGCAGAATTTTTCTACATTCTGAATAAGTCTCAAGCCTTTAAGCTGCAAATCATCAATGCGTTCCTTATCATTTATCTCAACCAATATGGCACCTCTAATGCAATAATCTCATTTTAATTTGAAAAAAAGGCCAAATAAAGGTTTTCCCCTTATCTGACCTTCATTACCTTGAAATATTACTTTTGTTCTGGAGCATCAACAGGACATACATTTGAACATGCGCCACAATCGATACAAGCGTCAGCATCTATTAAATATGCGCTATCTCCTGCAGTTATGCAAGATACAGGACATTCTGGTTCACAAGCGCCACAGCTAATACATGCATCTGATATAAAATATGCCATTAAAATACACCTCCTAAGAATTTAAGAAAAGCAATCTGTAATATCATGCGTTTCGCTACTATTTTAACACCATTTTTTAGTATTGACAATGAAATTATGAAATAAAAAACTAGTCCTCTAATTGCTTTAGAGCTTCCAAGTCGATATCAGGCTCATCCGTAGTGGTTGCATCCTTTATAACCTTGACTTCTCCTTCTTTGAAATCATAAACTCTTAATTCATTATCATTTCCCTCGTCAAGCTTTATTTTGAGAGTTTCCCTTAAAAGATTAACGCCGACAACTGTTCCATGTCCCTCAGGTGTATCTACTATAGCACCTACCTTAGGCACTCTTCCCAAAAGATCCTCATATGCTTCCTGCTCATATTTGAGACAGCACATAAGTCTTCCACAAGTACCAGATATCTTTGTTGGATTTAGTGAAAGTGATTGCTCTTTAGCCATTTTTATTGAAACGGGTTGAAACTCACCTAAAAAGGAATTACAGCAAAGAACTCTTCCACATATGCCCATTCCACCCATCATCTTGGACTCGTCTCGAACTCCAATTTGTCTTAATTCAATTCTTGTCTTAAATACAGCAGCTAAATCCTTTACAAGCTCTCTAAAATCCACCCTGCCGTCAGCTGTAAAGTAGAATAAAACTTTATTATTATCGAAAGTGTATTCTACGTCTATAAGCTTCATATCAAGCTTGTGGTCGTTTATTTTTTGAAGGCAGATATTATATGCCTCTTTTTCTTTTCTATCATTCTCTTCAGCATGAGCGGCATCCTCTTCAGTTGCTATTCTAATTACCTTTTTAAGGGGAGCTACTATCTCAGATTCATCCACTTCTCTATTCGGAACAACTACAAGTCCATATTCAATGCCTCTTGCAGTTTCAACTATTACATTTTGATTTAAGTCAATTATAAGTTCTCCAGGATCGAAATAATATATCTTACCTGCATTTTTAAATCTAACTCCTACAACATTTACCATTTATATGATTCCTTTCTATTAAGCGCACCCAACACTTATTGAAGTAGGGGACATTTTCTTGCCTCGTTATAACGCCTGAATTCAAAATAAAATTTTTCTATTGTAGAAAATTTAATTACGTCAGCGGCATTTCATCGAGGCGGGAAATATTTTTACCTTCAAAAACCAAAGCACTACCCAACACGCTTCATTTTAATGATGAAAACATGCTCTGTTGAATTTTCATTAGCATTACCTCAATTGTAAGCTGGAAATTTGCGTTTACCTCCAAGCTTTTTTTTGCACTCCAAATAGCACGAATACTTTTCATCAGGCTAGATAGATTTACTCCTTGGTTCTTAATTATCATATCTTTTTTGTCAGAATTAATCAATATACTAAAATTACCTGTTTGATTATATACAACTATGTCTCTTAAAAACATCAGTATTACACGTAATATATAGTCTATCTTATCATCATATTTCTCAATCAGCTCATATAAAATATACGTATCAGTATCCTGTGATTGCAACAATTGCATAACTTGATCCAAAACTATATCCCTTATTTCCAAATACTCAGGCAAATCAACCAAGCTTATTGCCGTTCCTATTACGCCATCAGCATATGACACAATAAAATCCCATTCTGGCTTTATAGCTCCATATTTTGTTTTAAGAATTGCAATTAATTCCTCATAACTCAATCTATTAAAAAATATTCTCTGACATCTGGAGCGAATAGTGGCAGTCATAGCTGCCCCCGATTGTACAGTAAGTATAAAAACTATATACCCCGGTGGTTCTTCAAGTGATTTTAGCAATGCATTTTGAGCCTGAATAGTCATATTATCGGCATTATTTATAACAAAAATCTTATATTTAGAATATAAGGGTCTAATTATTATTCCCTTTAATATATTTCTTATATCCTCTACGCTAATACTCTTGTCCTCATCTAAATAAACTTCCTGGAAATCGGGATGAGAACTCTGCTGAATTAGCTGACAGGCTTTACACTCTCCACACGGTGCATCGTCAGTCTCACACATCAACATTGAAGAAAAAGCCAGTGCAGTTTCTCTTTTCCCAATACCATTAGCGCCTTCAAATATATATGCATGGCTAATGTTATCACTTTTTATTGCTGTTTGTAAGGTATTCAACACCCCTTGGTGTCCTAGCATTGTAATGTTCAACCTCCTGCCGGTTCTTGCCTAGTTATAACGCCTAGATTCAAAATTAAATTTTTCGATTGTAGAAAAATTTAATTACATCAGTGACGTTTCAATGAGGCAAAATATGCTATTACTGCATAAGAAGCAATCTGTAAATGCCTCATTACAAAAATAAATCCAAAATTAGACCTCTGATATCATCTAATTTTTTTAATATACTTATATTGTCCTGTTCAGCCTTCAACACTTCATTCGTCAGCTCTATAAGTTCTTCATTGATTTTATTAATAATAGCGTAAACCCTATGCCTACCACGTCTATCTAAAAAACTCTTTTTTGAAAAACTATGGGAATGAGCAACTGCCTCATCAAGAAATTCAGATATTAGCTTTTTATAAATTTTCAAATCACGAATGTCAGCCTTTTTCTCAAGCTTTTTTCCCTGACTTTGAATCTTATCTGCAAGCGTCCGAATTCTTTCTTCATAATTTGCAGTTTCTAACCTCCTCATCTGGGATGCAAAGTTGACATCTCGTTCATTACGAATAGCCCTTTCATCTCGTTCAGGAAAGGTTTTAATTCTAGAATTATTAGAGGTATCTTGTATTTTTATGGCATACTCACTTCCTCACATCAAATTTTAATTAGTTTTTCCTAAACCTTATAAAACCTCTCAACATCCATAACAAATATAGTGGCTCCACCTACATTCACTTCGACAGGATATGGCATATACATACCACTCATAATATCTATTCCGCCCGGTGCAGCTGGTGAATTAATAACTTGCTTTCTGCTTTTAGACTTTTTCTCTATTATTGCAATAACTTCGTCTAGCTTTTCTTCCTCAACCCCAACCAACAAGGTAGTATTCCCCGCCTTTAAGAAACCTCCTGAGGAACACAATTTAGTTACTCCAAAACCATTCTTATTGAGTTCTTCCATTACTTTTCTGCCGTCCTCATCATGTACAATCGCATAAACTAGTTTCATAGTGCGCTACCCCCTTAATATATTTTAAAGAATAGTGTCAATATATTCATTTATTTGAAAAGAAATCTCATCAATTGGTTTCTCGGCATCTATTGTCATAATTCTATCCGGGAATAACAATGACATTTTCTTATAACCCTCATATACACGCTTATGAAAATCCAGTTTTTCTTGCTCAATTCTATCAGCGCCGGTTGCATTTATTCTCCTTTTTATTGCTGTCTCAGGATTAATGTCCAGAAAAAATGTTATATCTGGACTAATTCCATCTATGGCCACTCTGTTGACGTCTGCTATAGACCTAAGATCAAGCCCTCTTCCACAACCTTGATAAGCATAACTGGAATCAACAAATCTATCACAAATGACTATTTTCCCTGCCTCTATGGAAGGCTTAATTATCTGTGCTACATGCTGAGCTCTTGATGCCGCATACAATATCATCTCTGTCAGCGGGACAATCTCGGTATTAGCTGGATCTAAAATTAAGTCTCTGATTAATTCACTTACTTTTGTGCCCCCAGGTTCACGGGATAATACAACCTCATAACCCTTATTTTTAAGATATTCCTCCAATAATTTGATTTGCGTGGTTTTCCCCGAACCATCAGTACCTTCAAAAGTTATAAATTTGCCATTCTCCATTTGCTTTCCTCCAGCTATCCATATACTATATATTTAAATTATATCATACTACTTAACAACTTGGACACATTTATTATGACTGATGCCATTTATCATGCCCCCAATTTCAATAATAGCAGTTATATATCGTATATGCTGATCTTTAATTATCTCTCCAGGATATAAAACTGGTATCCCTGGAGGATATGGTGTTATAACATCTGCACATATTCTGTCTCGGCTTTCTTTAACTGGAACTTTTTCCGTGTAGGAAATATAAGCCTCATAGGGTAAAACTCCTGTATTGATGTCACTCGCTACAGCTTTCCCGACATTTGTAACCTTATTAGTCTCAATCAAGTTATTTGTGACATTATTATGTAATTCTTCATAGTACTTTTTAATAATATTATTATGCATATATAAATTTTCTGGATTTTCCTTATGATTTATCATAAGCAAACCTTTCATAGCATCTAGCAAGGATAAAAATGTCTCATGATTATCAGCTATTGTTGTAATAAATACCAGGTTTTCATAGTCTGCCATCTCAACCTGCGTTCTAAACCTCTCTCTTAATAGCTTTTCCGCATAATAGCCACTTATACCAAGCTTGCTAATATTTATTACTAATCTTGTGGAATCATGCATTCTATTTGACAAAACCCTATATTCAGGATACTTCTCCAGCTCTTTTTTAAACCATTCAATTTCATCAATAAGCACATCTAGCTTATGCGCTCCATCTCTCTCCATTAATTCCCTGGCAATATCAAGATATGACATTATAATATATGATGGGCTTGAGGTTTGAAGCATTCTTAAATTCATTTTCAATCTGTCAATATCAACTCTGCTACCCTTAACATGTAAATACGCTCCCTGCGTTAATGCAGGAAGAGTTTTGTGTGCGCTCTGTATGCAAATATCTGCTCCGTACTTTATTGCAGAAGGTGGCAGCTTCTCATTAAAAGCTAGATGCGCTCCATGTGCTTCATCCACAATAAGTAGCTTATTGTGAGAATGCACTAAGCTGCTTATTTCCTCAATGTCACTGCATATGCCATAATAATTTGGTCTTGCTATTAGCACGGCGACCGCATCTGCGTGTTGGAGCAACAACTTTTCTATGATTTTTGCAGTTATTGCTCCAGTAATTCCAAAATCACAAATGTATTCGGGATAGGCAAAAACCGGCTCTGCGCCAGATAGAATTAGCCCTGACACCACGGCTTTGTGCGAATCTCTCCCTATGATGATTTTCTGTCCTCTGGCGCAGGCACTCATGATGGCTGCCTGTATACCGCAGGTGGAACCATTAACTAAAAAAAATGTCTTGTCAGCTCCAAATGCCTTGGCAGCCAGCTCCTCTGCCTCTTTTATTATGCTCTCTGGATAGTGCAAATTGTCTGTGCCTTCTATTTCCGTCACATCCAGCTTCAAAACGTCCTGAGTCAGCTCCTGAGGTATCCCCTTAGAGAGCTTGTGCCCCGGCATATGAAATATGTTTATATTTTGTTTTGCGTAATCTCTTAGGTAGTTGTATATTGGGGTGTTGTAGGTTTTTATTGTGGTCACCTGCTTTTGGATTTTATATGTACAAGTATTAGTGCCAATTAACATAAAAGTCATCTAATTTATAAGTGATTCTCAGCACGCTTTCTTTCGAATTCAGATTCTTTTTGATAGCCTTTTGATATAGCCAATAATATTTTTGATGTCTTAGGTGATGATATTTTTATTGCACTCGCATATTTTAGATACTTTTCGGATAATTCTCTTTCTCTCTCTCCATTAGTTGAGCACTTTACAGCAACCTCATTTGGGAAAAACACTCCTTTAATAAATCCATTTTCTAAATCCTTAGTATAATGTTTTTTAATAATTTTTCTGACCGCCTCGTGCGGAAATATATTATCAAGTCCCATTGGTGAATGAGCTAAACACTCTCCTAAAACTTTACTTCCTACACTGCTTTGACAATTTTTATCTACTAAATCTAAGAAAGTTTCCACCCATCTATCCAATGTTTCAAATTCTAATGTTCCTTCATCTGTAACACATGGGCAAAACTTTACATTAAAAAGTATATGGTATGCAAATCTTGCTTTGTTTATCTCCTCGGTAGATAAAATTTTATTTTCATCCTTTGATGTTTTATAAACCAATTTTATAAGCTCAGATAAAAGCTCTGGTTCTGTTCTTAAAGCGTAATTAAGATATCTCATTTTCATATCTCGTGATAAAACATTAATATATCCTATTTCTAATGCAATAATTCTGTCTTTCTGCTTCTTTTCCGGATAACACTCATTATAAATAGCTTCAAATGATTGTTCTAAATAATATCCGTCATCACCTCTTAAGGAATATTTATCTTGATTCATCAAAATCTTTTCTAAAATTTCCAGATGTTTTTCTATACTAAAATCACCATTATAGTTAATAATTTCTAAAGTATTTCCAAAATTATTATACTCTATCATTCTGTTAACTATTTGTTCTAATACATAACAATCATTTTTTAATTTTCCTACATACCAGAAATGCTTCCAAAATGCTTCTTTTAGTTCTCCATCAAGAGTACCAATAAATTCTATGATTTCTTGATCAATGCTGGCAACAAAGAGAATTTCGGCTTTTATATCTACAGGCATCATTCTTATTCTCTCATCCTTAAGTATTTCTATTATTGCAGCATTTCCTTTTTTATTATAAACACTATTAATGTATTCCTTTAACACCCTAATTCTATCTATCTCTGCCAATTTTATTATAAAGTTAATATCAACTTCATTATTATATAATTTATCAGCAATAATAGACCCTATAACACTATTTCCCTTTTCATCCAGCTTATTAATCAACTCAATGCAGTCAAAGTTTTCATATTTAGCTAATACTTCAATTGCACTATTCCGTAGCGCTTCAATACTTATTTTTTCTTTTTTGTGATCATAATCAGAATATGGCTCTGGATTTATAACATTAGGTCTATATGAAATAAACAAATACAAATAATCATATATTGGGTTTATAAATTGAATTTTATTAAAAACCTCTGTTTCCAATTTATCAGTATACTCTTTTTTCATAGACCAAACTGCGTTATTATGAAATCTATGGTCATGTAAAGTTTTTCTTATTTGTTCTTTCAAGTTAAATTTTTCTTCATCACTTGGACATTCAGAAATTGCAACATTGACTTTACTAAACACTTCATTTTCTAGTTCAAACTCAAAAAATAAACATTCTTTAAAAATCACTGACCATTGTGACAAATCATTCTTTGCATATTTTATTGCGATTTTTACATATTCTTTATAAGTATCCCATATTTGTTGTTGATTCCTTAATTCTTCATCTATATTAAAGTTTCTATATTTAGGTCTACTCATATGCATGTATGCTCCTCCAGGAGCTCTTGTAGGCATTATCATTTCAAGTAGTTTCCACCCAATCTTATATTCTCGAACTACTTTTTCAGCCAATTCAATTTTCTCTTTTATATTTAAATTAATTTCGTGCATCCATGCACAAAATACCTTACGCAATGTTTCTATTGGCTTATTGCTCAAACTATACTTAATATCCCGTTCTGACAATTTGGCTAACACACAAACTGTTCTTGAAACATAATCCTCTATGCATAACAATTTTTCCAGTGCCCATAGCACATGCGTATAATAATTCCTACAGCCAATACCGCTGTCCTGTTTCTCAAACAAGCTCCAAAATGGGGAACTATCATTTTCTACCTCAGTCTCAATTCTGCTTAACACCTTTTCTGGAGATGCTTCTACCATGTCACTTAAAAGCTCTGATATTCCAAACCAATCCTTTTCTGATTCAATCTTTGCAAATATCTCCTCAAAAATAGAATCAACAAAGTATTGCATATCAGTTATATTGCAATTATTACTATTGCCATCACTGTTTGCAAGCATTATCAAACTTCTAATTATTCCCTGCTTTAATTCATTAGAGTACTTTGGCTTTTCTACCGTCAGCGATGCCATAAAGTGTTGTGACGGTTCAAGTTCAAATATTGGATCCACACTTAAAATAATTTTCAAAGCTATATTTTTAAAACTATTAATATCTTTCTCAGATATAACATTTATTAATATCTCCCAAGCTTCTTCAACATTTGCAATCTTATAAATAGTTTTATGGTCATATATTTTTAAAACAAATGGGTCTTCTCCGCCTATAACACCATTTATTGACTCCAAATACCCCTCATATGTCATTCCTGAAAATTCTGATATAGCATCCTTGTCTCCATCACTCTCAGTCCACTTGCCAAAAAGCAGTGCTGGTATCAATATACGCTTAATATATTTTTCCCATTTAGGATTTAACGGCTTTCCTTTAAAAACTCCTCTCTTAAATACAGAAAATAATCCGTTTGATTCATCAACAATATTATATGCATCGTCAACACCCTCAGCCTTTAATTTTTCATACATATTCTGTCTTATTCTGTTTTTTAATTTAATGACATCTCTTTTTCCAGTAAAGTCTTCTTCGCCAAAGATAATTATATTTCTGTTATTTGGTATAATATCTATCTCATCTGCATTGAAGTTAGGTATTAATATCAAACTATTAACATTCTCTTTTGATTCACACTTCAACTTATTCCACTCATCTAGACCATTTACAACAAAAGTACTTTTTATTAGCTCTTCATCTTGGGAATTTTTAATTATATACAAAATATAGTACGTAACCTCTTCTCTTGTCTTTCCTTGTATATATAATATGTCATCTTTATCCAATGCCATTTTAAATTGCTCAACAAATTGACTATCTTCATAGTTAAAGAAGTTAAGTCCAATAGAAGGATCTGTATGTGCCTTTAACCAGTCATCCACTTGATCAATTGTCATACATAATTTAATAGTATCAGTGAAAGAATCTGCTTTGCTAACGATATTCTCCATATAACCAAGCGAAGTTTCTATCTTTTCTATAATTTCCTTATGGTCTTCTTTGTTTTCTTCTCTAAATTCTTTAAAAAATATCTGATTATATTTATCAGGATATCGATTTTTAATATTATTTTTTATAAGCAAAATAAAGTTGTCTATGTATCTTGTTCTGCTTTCACGTTCTATACTATAGCCTCTAAATACCTCTTCAAGCTGATTTTTAATTAAACCCTCTATATCATCAAATCCCGAAATATTTCTTGCTGCTTTTGATAACTCTTTCACATTTTCTTCTGAAAAAAGTACCGCTAACTGAGAGAATATCTCGCTTTCAAAATCATGTTCTTTATTTAGAATATTTTCACCATTCTTAATAAACATGTCTTTCCATACTTTTCTTTCTCTCAGTTGCTTAAATACTGGTATTAATACTTCTGCAATATCCTTTAAATCCAAGCTAAGCACCCTCTCTCATTTAAAATTACTAAATAGTTATTATTAAAGCACATCATCTAAACTCTATTTAAACAAGTCTACCTTCCCCTACTTCTTATTCTCCTGTCAAATACCTCACGTATATTTATACAATCATTATCATTGAAAGAGTATTCATATCTGCATTTGCGTATCAAGTAATCACAGCTATTTTTATCCATTCTTGAATAAATACAGCTTATGCACGTGTTCGGATGTGATTTAGCAGCATTTTCAATTTCATAAGACACCTGTATTATGTCAATACAATCGTCAGAGTAATAGTCTACATACTCTTGTAATAGCAGCTCATAATTCTGTATTCTATTATTTTCGTATTCAATATACTTGGGTATTTCATTATTGTTTCGTTCCATATAATTTTTAAAACAATCGAATGGGTGCTCTTCTCTGGCAAATCGAGAATATAGAGATTTTGCAAGTTTTCTATCATTTTTATTTGAGGCAGATAAAAACATAATATATGCAAAGTCTTGTATAGTTATACATTTTATTCCCATAAAGTATTTCGAATTGGTTATAAACGACCAAACCGTTGTATCCTGTGAAGTTATAATACTTACATTATTGAATTTTGCAAATAATAAAGTTTTATATTCACCTAAATCTCGGCAATTATCAATATTAAAAGAAGCCTTAAGTTCCTTATCACATTCTCTTAATAAAATACTTCCAACATTATCTGTAGGAAATATATCATCAACAAAACTTATAGCAACAGTATTTTCAAGTGAGTGAATTTCATCTTTTAAAGCCTGTCCAACTGCTTCTTCACAAACTTGCTTATGTATTAATACCTCTGTAAAAAAACCAAACAAAAACTTTAGTTGCCCCTTAAAATTTATAAGAATATTTGCATCAAAAAGTACCGGGGTATCAATCTTTGTCATCTGCCACATCTCCAGTCCCAAAACTTGAAAAGTCGATATCAATTGGTGTAATCTCTGGTTTTTGAAGATTAAAATCACTTATTTTCTTATCATATTGGCTCAATTTGCTTTCGAGCTTATCGAATGAAATCAAGCCATTCCGGTATATGTCATAAGCCATCTTGGGAACATTCAAGGAATGGTACTTTCTATAGCTTGGTCTCTCTAGTTCATTAATCCTTCTAAAGATAGTATCATCCATCATTTTGCAATAATCAGTAAGATTTTCGTTAAATTCTAATAGTTTATTGAATTCATTAACAGTCACCAGCTTCAGCTCTTTTAATCTTTTTAGAACCGTTTTGAAAGGCACTTCATATTCATACTGTAACTTTATTATTTCTATAATCATATTTTCTTCAAAATATAGTCTACTTTCATTAAGAGTCTTAAATCTATTTCTGATAACACCTGCAGGCAATAAAAAGGCAGCAGAAAAATAATTTGCTTTTAGTTCTACTAAATTTCTAAATTTGTCATCTATATTTTCTGAAATATCATGATTATTACAAACGATAAATTCATCTTCATTGTTTTCTTTCAAATCTATGAGGTGGTAAAGTTCATGGGCAGCTGCAAATATTTGAAAACTGGTATTAAAGCTGGTATTTATAAATGTTTGAATGTTCTCGCCCTGCTTTCTTGTAAACCCTGCAACTTTTTTTGTCTTTAAAGGATATAACATCATATAAGATTTATAGGTGTTTTCTAAAAGACTAAAAATCTTATCTCCTATTGGAGATTCATCCCCTATAATATGAATTCTCCTTTGGTACAAAGCCTTTTCTTCTATCTTCTCCAACTCTGACTCTGATAACATTTGAATCCTCCTAAATCTTGCTTCTCATATCATTAAATGCTATAGCTTCATCCATCATTGACAAAATCATTTCAACTTCTTTGATATCTTTGTCATCAAGTTCTTTATCTTTTTTCATATATGCGATAATATCAATTTTAGGTTCATCAATTCCTAGAATGTAGTCTGCTGATACATCATAAAATTCAGATATCTTTTTAAGTTCTTCAACATCTATTGATTTCTTATTATTCTCCAATTTACTATAAGTTGAAGGGTTAAAATCAAGTATAGAGCACAAATCTTTTGAGCTTAATTTTTTATTTTCTCTTAATTCTCTAATTCTGTCACTTATCAATGTCATATATATCACTCCCCATAATTTAAGTATATTATATAATTTCTATTTTAGCAATTATTTGTTATAATATACCTATTATTATTTCTTTTTCGTAATTAATATTCTCTCATCCTACCAAAACCATCTGTTTTTCAATACACGTGCGCAATTAGCTACTTCAACATTAAATAATTAATAAACAAAGGCACTAAAGAAAATTTATTATCCTCTAGTGCCATTGTCATATATAATAATTATTTATATGTATCTGATAAACTATATCTTACCATCTAATAGCGCCACATCTATAGTAACCAGCTTAAGATTCTGCAGTTTGTTATCAACTATTCAAAAAACACCTCACCTGTCTCAAAGTTAATGTGCCAGTCCCTTCCTTCCTCTTTTCTCCAACGATACTTTTTATACATCTTATTCCACCATTCTTGTACTTCAATCTTAATCTTTTGTGACTCAATAATTATTTTTTCCTGTACAATTTTTTTCGTTTCCGCAGATATCACAATACTCTCTAAACTGCTTGGAAGCTCCTCCAATCCCATTTTTCTTTCATAAAGAGCCATCATCTCATTTTTTTCCTCTTCCGTTACAGTTCCAATACATTCTTTCATTGTTAACATACTTAGTTCCAGCCTTTCAATTTAAATATTTTTTCATAAGGGTCACTATAGTCAATAGTCTCTAATTCATTTAAAAACTCATAATCTATATTTCCCTTAATAGAATTCTGAAGTTTTCTTGATGCCTCTCGCTCCACATGACTCATTAAGCACTGAATATGCGAAGGAGTATTAATTTCATTTGTTAGCTTCTGATTTAAGAATTTGCATCGGTCGCAGCTATATACATCGCAAGTTCCACAGATGGGTGCATTCTCTATTTCCAACCATTGTGTATTCTTAATATTAATACCATCTTCTAAGGTACCAATATAATTGTCTGGGTTATCAAAATAGAAAGCTGGACAAATATATATCTTTCCATTTGGTGCAAGTGAAAATGTTTTTTCTCCAGCAGCACAGTTATTCATTTTCTGAATATCCCATAAATCTGTAAGCCTGTTTATTTCTAAATACTCTTCACTCTGGTATTTCTCACTCAAGTACAGAACAATTTCATCTAGTTGCTCTTTGTACTTCTGAACATCAACAGTTTTCCATTCTTCAATATCTTCAATAACAACATTAATCCTATCCTTATTTTTGAAAAGTGACTGTAAGCTATTACTTAAACCATCAATATTTCCCCTGTTTAAACGATATATACTATGGGAAATATCATCCTTAATAGCTTCCATTCCAGTCTCATAAATAGAAATGGTATTATGCTCATTTCCGGCCTTGTCCATTATCATATAATACTCACACTGCTTTGGTTCAATGTTCTCTGGCTTCCCTAATAAAATTGGTGCAATATTATTATCATCACAGAATCTTACTCCTGCTTCAAAAATCTCTTTTGACATTACTCTATCTGAATTTTCTGAACTTTTATAATTACAATGGGGTATTATTTTGTCAGATGTTATAAATTGTAAATACCTATCTTCCTGCTGGTATCCCACACTTAAATCCTTTCGAAATGAAGGTATTCCTGTTACCTGCTCGAACTTATTCCAAAAATACTTGTTTGCTCTTGCCGTTGCCTTATGTATCTTGCATAAATATGTGGCTCTCTGGTATATGGTATTTGTATCTTCCATATCATAATTGAAACCTTGACACCATCCACATCCTGTCGCAATATCACAATCTAAGCATTCTTGTTTACCTTGAGTATTCATATTTAAAGCCAAAAATGGTCTGATTTTATCTCGATTGATCCCCTCATTTACGTTTCCGATAAAAATAGGTTTAAGATTATTTAAACTAATATTAAAAAAGCGAATACATGGAATGAAATTTCCATCGCAATCAATTGCTAGCATATACCCAGCGCCATTGAATTTATATTCTTTATCTTTCTCTTTTAAGGGTTTTCCTATTGTAGGTTCAAAAAAATTTACAGAACAGCTATCCCATAACTTATTTTCAATTACGTAATTAGCCAATTCCTTTACCTGACTTACCAGTCCAAAATCTTTCTATCGTCCCGAAAACCACTTTATCTTGTATGTTCACTTTTTCATTCCTCCAATATTACTCCTTTTACATAATTTTAAATAGTAAGATTTTGATATTTTTAGTATTTCTGTAATTTCATCTATGTATTTTACTAACATGCTCAACCCCATTTCATTATCCACTAAGGAATTTTTATGTATTTCATCTATATCCAATGGAAATAATAATTTTTGCTTAATTTTCCCAGTCTCATAAAATAAATTATATTTCACTTGTTAATAACAACAATATATGAATTATCATCAATCCTATTACATCCATAATAAACTTAGTAAAACTTATTACAAATATCATAATTCATAAATTATCACAAAAAATGTAATAATGTATTTTTTTGATATAATAAATGTATATTGGAGGATTTTATGATAAAATTAATTTATGGAATATAATGCATTGGAAGGATTTTCTTAATGAGAAGACATATTTTGTTATTTATTACAATTATCATATTATTATCCTCTGGCTGCTCACAAAAAGTAAAAGTTGAACAGGACTTGGTGGCAGCACTAGATTTCGGAGTTACATCTTTAGATCCCGCTTTTCTTAGGCTATTAAACGAGCAATACATTGCATGTAATCTTTGGGAAGGACTTGTAAGACGAAATGAAGGTGGTTCAATTGAACCAGGAGTAGCTGAAAGCTGGGAAGTATCAAAAGATAGCTTGAAATATGTCTTTTACTTAAGAAAAAATGCCAAATGGAGCGATGGTGAACCTATTACTGCTTACCATTTTGAATATGCATGGAAGCGCGCTCTAGACCCAAATAAAAACTCAGCGGTTGTATCTATGATGTATTTTCTAAAAAATGGTCAGGCATATAATAAAAACAAAGCAAAAATTGATGATGTTGGAGTAAAAGCAATAGATGACTATACTCTCGAGGTAATACTTGAGAATAAAACTCCTTACTTTCTTGAAATACTTAATTACCATACATATTATCCAACCAGACGTGACATAATTAATAAGTATCCCGATTCTTGGGATAGAAAGCCATACACATTAATAAGTAATGGCCCTTTTTATTTAGTAGACTGGGATTATAACAAGGAAATTAAAACACTTAAAAATCCATATTACTGGGATCAAAGCAATGTAAAATTAAATTCTCTTACTTTTTTAATAGAAAGAAGAGATAATGAAGATGTTTGGAATAGATATCTAAATAGAGAAATCCATTATGGATATGTATTTCCTGAAGAAGTAAATATTCCAAATGAAATTGAATCTAATAAACATAATGTTTTCTTGGAGAATTACCCCAGTACTTTTTATTTATGTTTTAATTCTAAAAACAAACCATTTGATAATATTAAGGTCAGACAAGCTTTAGAATTAGCTCTAGATAAAAATAAAATAGTACAGAAACGAAATTATGGCGAAGAGGTGGCCACAGCCTTTGTACCTCCTGGTATACCCGACGCACAGTCAAATACTGACTTCAGAAAAAAAGGTGGAGAGCTTATGCGTAAGGAGTTCAATTCCCAGAACATAATTAAAGCTAAAGCCTTACTTAAGGAAGCCGGTTATTCTAATATAACTGACTTTCCGACTGTCATTATACTTACAAGAGAGTCTCAAACAGTTAAGTACATTGAAGATGAATGGGAAAACAACTTAGGCATAAATGTTGAAGTCGATGCATGTAAAGAGGGTTTATATTCTCAAAAAAGAAATTCTAGAGATTTTGACATTATTGTAGCCGATTGGATAGCTGACTTTTTAGACCCAATAAATTTCTTAGGGTATTTAGCAAGTGAAAATGCATTTAAGGATATATTTCCCCCAAATTATTATTCATTAGTAGAAAAATCAAATACCACTGCTGATAATGTACTGCGTATTGATTTATTGCACGAGGCTGAAAAAACTCTAATGGATTCGTATACTGTGATTCCTTTATTTTACAAAAAAGACGCATATTATTTACAGCCATATGTTAAAGGTTTTTTTAAATCTTCCTTAGCTGAAATTTACTTTAGGAATTGTTATATAGAAAATTATCAGTAAATAGAACAATAT
>JAEWZA010000124.1 GCA_023395575.1 Bacillota bacterium | reverse complement strand
AAACAAAACAGCAGGAACAAGAGCTAGAAAAGCTTCTCTTGAAATCGAAAAACTTCTGAAGGAATTCAGAAAGGCATCATTGGAAGCTTCTAAATAATAGAATATCTTTCATTAACGCTTGCATGTTATTTGTCAAAGTGCGTAAGTCTGGGTTCGCCTAAGCTTACGTTTTTTTTATCAATCAACTGATGTAGTTAAAAATAATGGAAATACTTAGCAGCGTAAGATACGGTTATTTAAAAAGCAAAAATGTCGGTTTAATTAAAAATAGGAAGACTATAATAGCAATTATGTCGGATAAGACAGTGGTTTATGGGTAATTTTGTCGTATAAGAGCAAAAAAAACAGAACTAGGAATCTCCAAGCTCTGCTTCATATTAGTTTTGATTAAAAATTTCAAAGGGAGTGTAATTAAAACTCTGTCTGGTTTCTATTTCGTTTTAAATCTCTACAAATATAATTTTTTCTTTTTGGATTTACAAATGCTTCTTAAGGTGGTTTTCTGATGTGTGCAAGGGCGGCGAAGAATGAGCCGTTTATATACCCTTGTTTACATCAGAAAATTACCTTTTCTTTGCGTTTGAAAAGCAAAAAAGGGAAAATGGGTTATATCGCCAGAGGCATTCTCTCTCCAAACTTGATTCGTAGCTGTCCGGCAGTTAACGCCCAATTTTGGAGCGGTTGCGTCCATTTCTTGGAGATGTTCATCACAGCCAGATAGATTAACTTCATCAATGCCATATCATTGGGAAAGACACCCTTGGTTTTGGTCACCTTTCGTACTTGACGATGAAACCCTTCGACGGCGTTAGTTGTGTAAATCAGTCTTCGGATATGCTCATCATAAGCAAAGTAGGCCGATAGATTATCCCAGTTCCGCCGCCATGACTCCAAGACAATAGGGTATTTTTTACCCCATTTATCTTCTAATTTATCAAGGTGGAACTCTGCTAAATCTTTATTAGGGGCTTGATAGACTGTTTTCAAATCTGCCATAAACTCTTTTTGATCTTTGGAAGCAATGTACTTCAATGAATTACGAATCTGATGTATGACGCAATTCTGGATGATTGCCTCAGGGAAAATTGTACTGATTGCTTCGGCAAAGCCCGTGAGGTTGTCAATACAAGCGATCAGAATGTCTTTCATGCCACGTGCTTTCAGATCCGTCAACACGCTCAGCCAAAAGTTGGAACCCTCACTTTCCGACACATACATACCAATCAAGTCTTTATGTCCATCTTTGTTGACTGCCAGAACATTATAGACAGCTCGACTTTCAGTACGACCACCATCCTTCACCTTGTAATGCATCGCATCAAGCCATACAATGGTGTACATTGATTCCAGTGGACGGCTTTGCCACTCCTTGACCTTGGGGACGATACGTTCAATGATCTCACTTAGGGTATTGTGGGAGATTTCAACATCATACATCTCCTCGATATGGGAGGAAATATCCCGAAGGCTCAACCCCATACCATACAGACTGATAATCTTGGAAGACAGGTTATCTGCAAGAATAGTCTCGCGCTTTTTTAGGATCTCAGGACTAAAGCTACTGTGACGATCTTGGGGAGTCACGATATCAATCTCCCCCGCCATCGTTTTGACCCGTTTGCTTCCACGACCATTACGCTTATTGCCTTTAAGGCGTTCAGAATCATCAAGGTGGGAAGACATCTCGCCATCTAATGCGGCCTCTAAAAACTCTTTTAGTAACGGACCAAAGGCGCCGTCTTTGCCCGTGAGCGATTCCCCACTACGTAGTTGAGATAAAGCTTTGTCACGCATCTGCTGATACTCTTCACTGTTTCTATCCATAATACAAAGGTAAGTGTTTTTGGACAGAGTTCAGATTACGCACTCATTTCAAAATGTAACCATCACCATCCTTAAAGGCATTGCAACTCTCAAGATATTTACGAGTAACCTCAAAATTTTCACTAGTGGTTTGTAAAGTCTAAGACGTTACTATACCGATAGTGTTTTTTTCTGGCTATCTGTAATATGCAGTTCAAACAATAATCAACTTTAAGACTTTACAAACCACTAGTAATATTAGCACTGAATTGTCTCACTCTCGATAAAGTAATTAATGTTAGAATAAACCTTCAATTACCCCTGGTGTTTTTATTTCGTACTTAACACCATTAAGCAGTTTTTGAATTTGTCTTTCAGGGAAATCCATTGGAACTGCAAAGGCAAGAAATTGCCTAGCTCTTGAACATGCAACATAAAGTAATCTGTGTTTTTCAGTCATATCCTTGTCATTATCCAATAGACTTAAAGATATCTGTTTCCCTCTATTATTAGCAGAGAGAAATAATAAGACAGCGTCTGTCGAAGCTCCTTTAGAAGAATGAATTGTTTGAATGGTTCTACCTTTTTTATCAGGTCCAATATCACAGCCAAAATAGGATGACAACTTACTAGCTGCCATCTTTTTGATATCAACTTTCTTTTTCCATTGATATACCTCGAAATCAGGTTTGTTATCTAAGTTGAAGGAATTCTGGATGAACGCTGACATTTTTGATGTCCACGATTCAAAAGTTTCACTAAGATTTGGCATTTGAAAAAGCATATTTACTAAAAAAGTACTTTCATTACTATCCTCGACTTTAGTCTTTACAAAAATTTTCCTTTTCTCATACTCCGTTTCCTTGGTTATCAATAGGCTCCAGACGTATGCTAACTGCTGCACTGCTTTGGAGATATTACCCGACTGAAAATTTTGATAGGAAGAGAGAATCATGTTTGGTATGGGAGATTTCCAATACTCTGGCGAATCCTTAGACCCAGAAAGCATTTTCCCTAAACTATGTCCCCTAGTCAGAATTAGCCATTCATTTAACTCATTAGATTTGCATCTACCTTCGAAATCTTGAATGATATCTTGGCTGTTAGTGTTATCATAACGATAGACAAGTATTGGGATGTTCTTGTCAATAATTCCAGTAGATACTATTGCTTGTCTTCTATTATTAGGTACTAATCTAGAATAAAGGTTTATTATACGCTGAACAGATCTTCTGTTGTGAACAAATGGAATATAAGTCCAATCTTCCTTTTGAATCAGTCTCTCTAAGATATCTGGTCTTGCAAATCGCCATTCATATATAGATTGGTTAATATCACCCACAAACTCAATTTTTTGAAGTTCCGGCATTCAGAAGTTTTGCTATCAAACAAAATTGATCATAAGACGTATCTTGCGCTTCATCTAAAATTATGTATGGATACCGTTGAATAATACTCTCTGCAATAATAGGGTGCTTACTGATTAATTCTAAAGCGACATTCATAGCGTCAGAACTAGTCAAATAACCATTAGCTAATCGATAATCTACCACACTTTTTGCGTAGGCATACAGCTTCTCAGGCAAAGCTGTTGTCTTTTGGTAATATTTCTTGCCACTCCGTTTTATCTCTTCAGGAGAATATTTATGGGCTAAAATGCTAGTTCCTTTGATATTACATGCTTCACTGTCTTTTCCATCTTGGTTAGTATAATGATGCCAAAATACATTGTGTAAAATAGCATCATCATTTGTAATCATTGGAGGTTTCTTACATGCTTCATGCAAATACCAGTAGGGAATTACTATGTTCTTTGTCAAGAAACTATCAATTGTAGAAACTTCATGTGGGTATATGATATCTGCTCCATGCATTTTCTTATACGCAATCCTTATCTCGTCAACAGCCTTATTTGTAAACGATAAACAAAGAACTCCTGTATGCTTGTTTGCCGATTCAACCTCATGGCACAACTGACGGAGTTTATAGACTATACTGGTCGTTTTACCACTACCAGGGCAAGCAGTTACAATTGTTTTACCTCGAGCTGCAACATATCTCTGCCTTTCTACTGAAGTAAGATCGTATATCATGGGCCTTATTTGGTTAAGAAATCAATCGCTTTTTTCATGTATGCAGGAACATTAAAGATCACAGGTTTACCATCTGCTTTCAAATCATCAAGATATTGGATGAAATCTTGTGCGAATTCGGATTTCCCAGGCATACACTTCCACAACAATAT
>JAEWZA010000109.1 GCA_023395575.1 Bacillota bacterium | reverse complement strand
TTGGCCAAGCTGGCCTTGATAATTACCTTAAATTTCATAGCAATACAAGTATCAAAAAAAATTTAAAGGTTCAAAGTAAAAGAATTAAAAAAATAAGATTTCATGATTTACGACACTATCACGTAACCGTTATGTATGAAAATGATATTCCTGATCAATATGCAGCAGACAGATTAGGAGATGATATTAAAACTATGAAGTCAGTATATCAACATTTAAGACTTGAAAAAAAACAAGAACTAGATTCATTAATAAAAAAAATATAAACATAAAAAAATCATTAGATGGGCAAAAGATGGGCATTTGCTTTCTAATGATTTTTTAAATGGCGTGCCAATAGGGATTCGAACCCCAGACCCACGCCTTAGAAGGGCGTTGCTCTATCCAACTGAGCTACTGGCACATATGGAGCGGGTAGAGGGAATCGAACCCTCGCAATCAGCTTGGAAGGCTGATGTTCTACCATTGAACTACACCCGCATCTATTGCTTAGCATCAGCGTTTGAAGTGTTTCGTCAGCTGACTTTTAATATTATAAAGGACATCCTATACTTTGTCAACATTTTTTTGAAACTTTTTATTTTTTTATTAAAAAAATTTAAAACCCGCTTAAATCAAGTCATTCAAGACATAATTTCATTTATATATGACATATATCAGATTTAATACTGTTTTTAGTAATGTCCAAAATAGCATATGACTCTGAGTAATTGCTTCTTGATTGTGTTATACTACCCGGATTAATTAATAGTATATTATCAATTTTATCAATTGCTGATATATGGGTATGCCCAAATAAAACAAGCTTTGCATTTTCAGACTTGGCTCGTTCTAGAATAGGTTTGTAATTCCATTTAACAGAGTAATTATGTCCATGTGTAATGAAAATTATATTATTTTCTACCTGAAGAACTTTTTCGGTATTTATAGCCTTATTTCCATCACAATTGCCACTAACAAATTCAAACCTGATATTGGGATACAATTCATTTAACCGAACAGCATCTTTATAATAATCCCCGAGATGTATTATAATTTCGATTTCAGGATTCTTTTCTATTGCTAGTCTTGCATTAGAAATATATCCATGAGAATCACTAATTACAAGCACTTTCATTAGACCCTTCCCCCATAGCTAAAGCGTAATTAATTTGTTTCTATTCACCATCAAATAATGTGGCTTATTAGCTTCCCTTCCTATTCAAATAGTCTATATGTACATGTGACTTATTAATGTTTTGATTCCAAAAGCAATTATTTCTAAGCCAATTTCCCATTGATAAAGTTTACATCTACAAATATTAGCTGAGATAGATGAGTGCCACATGTCATATTGGAATATCACAAATACTCTCTAATTCTATCAGCCATTTTGTTTAAAGCCTTTGCTCGGTGACTTATTTTATTTTTAATATCTACGTCTAATTGAGCCATAGTTTTGTCATATTGAGGCACAAAGAAAATAGGATCATATCCAAAACCATTGCTGCCTTTACACTCAAAATCTATAAAACCCTCACAAGTATCACGTACAACAAAAGACTTTCCATCAGGAAATACAACAGCTATTGCGCAAACAAATCGGGCAGTTCTTTTTTCAAAGGGAACAGCCTTTAGCATGTCTAAGAGCTTTTGATTTTTATCACTGTCAGTAGCCTCAGGGCCTCCAAACCTAGCTGAATATATTCCTGGGGCACCATCTAGAAAATCCACCTCAAGACCTGAATCATCAGCTATAACTATCTTATTTGATATTTTGCAGATTTCTTGAGCCTTCTTCATCGAATTCTCTTCAAACGTTGTACCATTCTCTTCAACATCAATATCTACTCCAATATCACCCATTGAAATCACTTCAAAAGACATATCGGACAAAACTTTTTTTATTTCAGATATCTTTCCTTTATTCTTTGTAGCAGCAACCAATACATTCATTTGTTTTCTCCCTTAATCAATTTTAATTATATAAATGGAAGGTTGAGTTATTTATTTTAAAACTTCCTTTTGTATTTCAATCAGCTTATCTATACCTGATTGTGCTAAATCCAGCAATCCATCTAATTGTTTTTTACTAAAGCTGGTTTTTTCCCCTGTTGCTTGTATCTCAATAAATTCGCCTTTGTCAGACATAATTACATTCATATCCACACCAGCATTACTATCCTCACTATAGCAGAGATCTAACATTTCTTTACCGTTTACTATTCCAACACTTGTCGCAGCCACAAAACCCATAACAGGCATTTTTGAAATCAAACCATTGCTTTTCAATCTTTTGCATGCGTCCACCAATGCAACATAGCTTCCGGTAATTGAAGCCGTTCTAGTTCCTCCGTCCGCTTGAATTACATCACAATCAATAGTAATAGTTCTCTCACCCAAAAGCTTTAAATCTACAATTGTTCGCAGTGATCTGCCTATTAAACGCTGAATTTCCTGACTTCTACCATTTAGTTTAAGCTTTGATATATCTCTCGAATTTCTTACACCAGTTGCTCTAGGAAGCATTGCATATTCAGCTGTAACCCAGCCCTCTCCTGAATCCTTTTTGAACGGTGGAACTCTTTCTTCTACTGAAGCAGTGCAAATGACCTTTGTATCACCTACCTCAATTAAAACTGATCCCTCTGCGTGTTTTATATAATTTCTTGTAATTTTCACAGGTCTTAACTGACCATTTTCTCTTCCGTCTTGTCTTAACATATTTCCTCCAAATCAAGTATTAATACTATTTTATTTTTTTAGCAAGAATATTTAAATCACTGCTTATGAAGTAGACTGCATATGTTGCGACTCATAGTATTGAACAACATTCGCCATCTTAGCTTCATAGCTAAAAATTCAATATTAACATGTAATTCCACATTATAAATGCAAATAATATAAAACAATTTAATTGCTGGTATTTCCAGATAAAAAACAACCAGAGTCAAAAATGAGAGTAGTTAGCTCTAATCATTTTTGACTCTATTAATAATACCTTAATTCTTTACAAAAATCACCAATATTTATAAACTATGAATTTAATTAGCTGAAACTTCGCATAGAAAGTTGATTAATTTATTTGTCAATAACCTTATTAATAGTACTTGGTAAAATCTTTGCTGCTGCAACCTCAGTACCTTCTGGTAAAGTATTTTCCTTTCCATCTATCAATATTTTTACTTTTTTAACTCCTCTTAATTGGCTTACAGTATAATATATCTGATTCAATAAGCTGTGCTCCTTCTCTGCCCCCCCATAATTGCTTATCTGAGAAGAGAAATCCAGGGTCACCAACCCATTTTGTTCGTCATACGAAAGCAGCTTTGTTCCTTCTGGGAATGATGTAAAATATTTTGCTTCACTTGGTTTTTTTACAAGCTCAGAAAACATCATTATTGGAATTTGATTATCCTCTGGTTTATCAATTTGTTTTGAAACTGGCACAAGATAATTTAGCTCTTTATTGCCATATACCATATAATATAAGTCACATTTTATACATCCATCTTTAAGTTCTGTTTCTTCAGTATTTATAAAAGTATTTTGTCTATTGCAAACTTTGGATAAATTTGTACCGTTAACAAGCCTATCCAGCGTTTTTCCATCAACTCTTATTTCAACATTTGAAATTGTTTTAAACCCTGTTAAAGTATATACAACTGAAGAAATAATCATTTGTTCATCATTTTTATTTGCAGAATTAAGAAATTCCTTTGAAAAATCTATAATTGCATTTCCATTTTTAATGCTCAGACCTTTTACAGTTGTACCCTTTGGCAATACAGGATACAAGCCAAAATAAGCCAGTTGCTCTCTCGTTAGTGCTTGATCCACCAAACCGTTTATTGCTGCCTTTGCTAAGCCTTCCTGCTTTGTTACTTTTCTAGTAACAGGTACAAGTAAGCCTTCTTTAGTTCTGTAATAAAGTGTTATCAATACACTTTCTTTATTGTCAGAATCATTGGTAAAGCCCTTTCCTGCCCCATTTTCTATAAAAGTCTCTATGTCTATATCATCGCTAGAAATACCACTTGCTGCTCCACTAGCCATTAATGCATTATCACTAGCCGAAGCTGTAGCTGCTGTACCTGTGGTATTATTACTATTTTGTGATGCTTCATTAATCACAAAGGCATTTGCTGCCGAATTGTCATCATTTCCTGTCTGTATAGCATCAGGAATAATTTTATCTGAATCCGTTTGATTCTTTCCTATAAATGAGCATCCTGTAATCATAAGCATAACTACTAGCATGACACTAATTATTCTTTTCATTATTTAGTCCTCCTTAATTTTTGAAAAAATTTCCATAAAATAATTATAGACTAAATTTATACATTTTATTATTTCCCGTGAGTTATTGCAAAAATAGTACGCGAGTGCAATATATATCTAATTGCGAAGCTCGGTTAGAAATTGATGCTAGAAATAATAGGTGAAGAACAAGTATTGTAGCCGACACAGCGGAAGTAAGTAGCTGTGAGTATTGACCCGAGACAGGATGCCTTAGTCATACAGTCGGCGGAAGTGCTTGTTCTTCACCAAATTTATTTCAGCGTCAATTTCGAGAGAGAGCCATAGATATATATTGCACGGGAGTACTATTTAAGTAGTTTACTGTTGATATATATTATTTCTTGTTTTGCAACAGTTCATTGTTTTCAGATATTTTGCCCTATATTAAATTACTTTAAAAATATATGAGTATAGTTGGCAATTACTTGGTTTCAGCACTTTGTTCCGTTTTTTCTAGCTCTAGCTTCTCTAAAGACTTAACTATTGCATCACATAAAGCTTGTGCAACCTTTTGCTGAAAAGCCTCGCTTTTTAAATTCTTTAAATCAGTAGCATTAGTTAAAAAACCTATTTCACATAGGGCAGCTGGCATTTTTGTATATTTTAATACAACAAGCCCTGGCCTTTCAATGGTTTTCCTGTTAACTGTTTTCAAATTGCCAATTAAAGAATCCTGTATTAATTTTGCAAATTTTTCTCCTGTAAAAGAAGTATCTCCCTTCTTTTCAGGATAATACAGTGTTTCAGTTCCACTTACTTTACTATTGTCAATAGAATTATTATGAATACTCAAAAACAGTGTTGCATTTAAGGCATTTGCAATATAGGGCCTATCATATAAAGCAGCAAATGTGTCATCTTGACGAATCATATATGTATTAATATTCTTGGCCTTAAGAAGCTTTTCCAGCTTTAATGCTATTGCAAGATTTAAATCTTTTTCATATGTAGTACCTTTACAAGCACCTGGATCAACACCACCATGACCTGCATCAATAACAATTAGAATTTCATCAGCTTTTGCCGGTTTTAACAAGTTAATTTCAGATTGATTCAGTTTTTCGTTATAAGATATATAAAATTTGAACTCTTCTTTTGTATTAAACACTATATGAGTATCACTTGTTTCTTTATCTCTTTTAATTTCAACCGTACTAACCCGTGAATCATTTATATTGAAAACCTCTTCTGCAAGGAAAATTTTAGAGTTTGCAGGCAAAATTATTGTATGTTTGTTTTCTTCTGCATCATAGACTTCTGTAAAGAAATTTGTGACAGTTGCGCCAACACTAGCAAGCTTTACACCCTTCAATGAAAAATAAACTCTGTCGTAATTATTTGAATATGCTACTTCCGCCTTTATAGGTTTTTGTAAATTTACTTCAGTCACATTTAATTTTTCGTTATAGGATATGTAAAATCTAACCTCTGTTTTTGTATTGAAAACTATTTGAGTATTTCTTGTGTCCTCATCCTTTTTAATTTCAACTGTGCTCACCAATGAGTCATTAATTTCAAGTACTTCTTGGGTCATAGAAAT
>JAEWZA010000516.1 GCA_023395575.1 Bacillota bacterium | reverse complement strand
ATCCATACATTCAGCTATATATTTTTCGCATTTATAAGCTGGCGTGATAATTGATACTAATGGAATGTTTTCTTTGTCTATATTAACTGTAAGCACTATTTGGTTTTTCTCCTTCAACAACTTATTTTGATGCTATAATTGATTCCCTAAAAGTTCTAATTTGATAGTCTTCTTTATATTCAGACATGTTCTTATCATAAACCAAATTGCCAAACACCTTGTTTATTAAACCACTAACCTTCATTAACAACTTAATAAATGGATTAAAAAGCTTTATAAGCCTTATTTTCTTTCCATAGCTTTCTGCTATTGCTCTTACCATTTCTGAAGTTTTAACATATTCCTTATTCTGTGGAAAAAAAACGCCTTGCTCATAGTTATCAATCATAAGCTGGATAAATTTACATAGATTATCTATATGGAGCATACTACGTTGATTATTAATGTCAGGAAACACAGGTAGTTTTTTAGCTGCACTAGCAAGTTTCGGATAATTACCTCTTGAACCTTTTCCATAAATCATTGGAGGCCTTATAATCACAACTTTAAAATTATCATTTTCTAAAGTAATAATTCCCTCCTCTGCCTTCAGTTTACTCATACCATAAAAATTTGAGGGTTCAGGTTTTGTTCTCCCTTCAATGACTATATTGCTATCACCATATACAATTATGCTACTCATAAAAATAAATTGCTTAACACCTTCTGCTTTAGCCTTTTTAGCAGCATCTATACACAATTCAGTATTTACTTTATAATAAAGGTCTTCCATTTTGGGGTCTGCTGATACATGCGCTATTCCAGCAACATGAAATACCACATCATATTCAGAAAAATCTTTTTCTTTCCAAGATTGTTCTTTCATATCTACAGTAGCTACCGTATACCTATCAGGCCATTGCGCTATCCAATTCTCAAACGAAGTTCCTATATAGCTATTAGCACCTGTTATAAGTACTCTTTTCATATTCTGCTAATCTCCTCATGTACTTCATTTTCAATATCATCGGTTTCTGATACTGTTTTCTTAATTTTTC
Source organism: Bacillota bacterium (assembly GCA_023395575.1). Taxonomy (GTDB): domain Bacteria; phylum Bacillota; class Clostridia; order Acetivibrionales; family DSM-1351; genus Ruminiclostridium. Next base: position 6,313 of record JAEWZA010000516.1, on the reverse strand, counting down.
CAGTGCCACCTTCAACAACACCTTCTCCTTTAACAACACTAACTATTGTACCATAAAAACACTTAATATCCATCCATAGGTTAATATTTTCAACATACTCACCATCTAGCTTTGCCTTATCCTTAATTGGAAGTTCATCTCTTCCGTTGATTTGTGCTAAACCTGTAAGACCTGGCTTTACATCATTAGCCTTATATTTTTCCCTTTCTGCAATCAAATCATACTGATTCCAAAGTGCTGGGCGTGGACCTATGATAGACATGTCACCACTTAAGATATTGAATATTTGCGGCAACTCATCCAAACTTGTTTTACGAAGAAATTTTCCAACCTTTGTTATATATTGTTCTGGATTATCAAGAAGATGTGTGGGAGTATCCTTTGGTGCATCTATTCTCATTGTTCTAAACTTTAAAATGTTAAAATATGTTATTTTTTTACCCACACGTTTTTGCTTAAATAATATTGGGCCTTTAGAATCAAGTTTTATGGCAATAATTAAAGCTAAGAATAATGGTAAAAGTATTATCGCACCTATAAAAGATATAATTATATCTAAAGCTCTCTTTATAATTAAGTACATTTTAATTCCTCCTAACTTTAATACAGTATAACTTTGATTTGATATAAATCAAAAATCTTATAAAATATATAAACTCTTAATTTAGTAACTTATAGCTATATATCAATTAATATTCTTAAAGCCTATTATAATTATAATTAGTCAATGCTACAACTATTTTATTATAATTGATAGTTAATTATATTTATAAAATAACTAATAATGAAGAACAATATTTATAATGTATTATTCGCTATTAAAAAAAATCTAGCAATCCCTCTTATGCCATTATTGATAATTTATAGTACAATTTCCGTTGCTGATAAATACCTAACTGAAGCTTTCAATATTTCCTATAATACTTATTTATACAGAATTAATATAGCTGTAATTATTTTTGAATAAAAAACATTATATACCATAATTTTGATATTACTTTATTACTATTATTTATTTAGCTTTTAAACTATGATACACTAACTAAGTAAAATATAGAAAGGTGGTCGTTATTAAATTGAAAAAAAATAAAAAAACTGGTGGTCGTGATAATTTTATTAAAGTAATTCCACTATCACTAATTCTAATAATTGTTCCAATGATAGTTTTTATGAAGACAATTACTTTAGAAGGCATCGCTTCCCAATTTTATCCATCTACTTCTGTCAGAGACTTTTTCAATTACTATAAAGTCATATGGCTAATAATCTTTACTGTTATATCTGTTTTTTTTGTTTCATACTATGCTTATAAAAATAAGCTTCAGTTTAAACTTAATTATTGTTTTATACCACTATTGGTTTATTACTTATTTGTTTTTCTCTCAACATCCTTTTCGAAGCATCATGATATCGCTTTTAATGGTTTTATTGATAGGTTTGAAGGATTTTGGGTTCTCACCTGCTATGTAATAATATGTGTCATTGCAGCACTTTTCGTGACATACGAAAAGGACATCAAACTTTTATTTGGTGCTCTTGGTATATGTGCTTTTATCTTATGTATTTTAGGATTTTCTCAATTTTTTGGATTTGATTTTCTACAGACTGATTTTATGAAGCATGCAATGTTACCTAGCAAGGATGAAAATTTAATAAAATCATTATCCTTTAAATTTCCAACAAGATATATATACCTTACACTATTTAATCCTAACTATGTAGGAAGCTTCTGTGCTATGGCTTTACCACTATTTGTAGTTTTAGTTTTATTATCAAAAAGCAAATACACCAAATTAATTTCTGGAATATTATCTTTCTTTTTGTTAGTTAATCTTATATGCAGCCGTTCAAGTACTGGATATATAAGTGTTTTTGTTACAGCAATTTTCTTAATATTTTTACTGCGAAAAAGGATTATTATGTACTGGATTCCTGTCCTCAGCTTAACTATTTGTATCACTGGTGTTCTATTATATATTAATTATAGTAATGCTGGTATTATATCAAATGAGTTTTTCAGCTTTCTACCCAAAAAGCAAACACCGATTGTTTATGTAGACGGTAAGCCTAAAGATATAACAGATATGAAAATTGATAAAAATAATATGTATATTCACATGGGGGACACTCCTGTAAAAGTGGTCTTTAACTCTAGTGAAGGCACACTTATATTTTTTGATGACTTAGGAAATGAATTGCCAATTATTAAGAGTCCTACCGATAGTTCTCTTATTTCTTTTGATAGTCCTAAGTATATTGGGTTATGCTTTAACATTAATGAATCTGTATTAACTGTATCTGCACCAAATACTATATACTATGTTACTTTAGATAGTACAGGCTCTTTCAAATTTCTCAACAGCGGTAATAAACCTGTAGATATTGAAACAGCCGCTTCTTTTGGTTTTAAAGGTTATGAGACCTGGGCTTCTAACAGGGGTTACATTTGGTCTAGGTCTATACCTCTAGTGAAAGATACACTTTTTCTTGGTCATGGTCCTGATACCTATGCAATTTATTTCCCTCAAAATGATTTTAAGGGCAAGCTGCAGTCTTTTAAGTTACCTAATACATTTGTAGATAAGCCCCACAACATGTATTTGCAAATAGCAATAAATACTGGCGTTGTTTCACTAATAGCCTTCTTAGTTTTTGTGCTAGGGTACATTGTTCGTTCCTTCAGGCTATATTTTAAACCAATAGATTCTGACAGCTTTTATTATATGGCTGGAGTTGCTTGTTTACTATCGGTAATTGGCTTTCTTGTAGCTGGGATAGCTAATGACAGCAATATAAATGTCAGCCCTATATTCTGGATTCTGCTAGGTATCGGAATTGCATGCAACAGATTATACTCTAATACGGTCTTAGCTGAGTCTACACAGCAGCAGTTCCCTCGGAATAAAAAGAAATAAGCTTATTATTAATCCTAAGCCTAAATACTATTTCGTATTTTAAAATATAGAAAAGACGTATATAAATTATTATTAATTGCATTTTTTGATTGGCTTTATCTAAAAGTGAATAGCGAAGTGGCTATTGTTTTACAATAGCCACTTTATTGTTCTTCTATAAATATTTAATTATAGTCTATTATATTCATTTCAGTGAGGCTAGAGACATTCTCACCGCTTGAAAACCAAAGCGATACACACCACCTTTAGAAGTGGAGAACATTTTCTTTTCTTGCCTCATTACAATACCTAGATTCAATATGAAATTTTTCGATTGTAGAAAAATTTCATTTCATTAGCGGTATTTCAACGAGGCTAGAGATATTCTCGACCTCTTAAAACAAATAAATTACACGCCATTTTTAGAAGTGGGTAACTTTTCTTGCCTCGTTATAAATTTTCTACTGCTTCTCTATATAGGCATTAAATTTCTGTACTTCTAGATAATAATTTAATTTTGACTTCAAATAATCAATATTTGCTTGCTCAGCTTTATCAATTACTGCATTTAAAGCTGATTTACTCATTAATCCTAGCCTTAATTTTTCCTGTGCTATCTCAAGATCTTTTTCGCATATTTCCTTATTTAAACTCTTAATCTCTATATCATCTTTCAAATTTAAAATAGTATTGTTTAGCTGGTAGATATACTTTTCTATGTTTATCAGCTCATCCTTTAGAGCATATTCCTGATTTAATTTTACATCTTCTAAGGAATCTAGTTCAACAGGATCTTCTCTGTTTGTATTCTCTTCTACAATTTCAGCTTCAAGTATTGCTTGTTCAATCTGAAATTTTATGTCTTTAATTTTATTGTTATTTTTTTGTCTGTCTTCAATTATAGCTTTAATATCAATATTGTCATACTCCATCTCAGGTATATCCATATCTTTTATTTGTATATCTTCAGTAATTTGTCTTCCTAATAAAGAATTAAGAGACATTCTTGCTTTTTCTTCCTCCCTAGATAACTGGACTAGTGCATTATTTGCTTTCTTTATGTCTAACTCAATCTCAGTAACAGCACTTTCTACACTTCTACCTAATGCTACATCATTCTTCTTAACTTTTAAATCTGCCTCTAACCTGCTTATTAGTGCTTTCTGATAGGCAATTTGCTTCTTAATTGATAATAATGTAAAATAACTCTCTGTTACATTTAGCTTTATATCTATTATTTTGTTTTGCTTTTGATATTTTAAATTATTTAAATCATTTTTTTTCTGTTCTGGATATAAGCGTTCGATCCTCTCTTTCTCAATAAAATATTGATCGTTAGTGTACATCAGTTCTTGTCTGGTTAACTTTGCAGCGTTTTTAGATGAAACAGCCAACTCATTATAGCGGTGATAAATATCAGTTGCATTTTTTATTTTCTCATCAAAAAGCTTTAAACTGTTGCTATTTGCTATTGCGGTATCAATAGCAGTCTGCAAATCATACTCTTTAATTTCTTTTGTCTCTACTGCTGAAACAAAGGAATATTGAAATATCATTAAAATAGCCAATAACATTGACAATCTCATTTTAAGTTTATTTTTCATATAGTAAACCCTTCCTCTCGTAAATCCAATTGTCTAAGATTTGTCTTCCCTGGACAGCTGCTCATTTTTGCATTTAATAAAACTCTAGCAATAAACTTTAACTTTTATTTATATTTTGGGAAGTTTTCTCACTTACATTTTAAACTCTATATCAGCATTAACTCAATCCACTAAGCTATCAGCCATTGAAGCTATTCCTAGCCCTGATGCTTGCTGCAGGCTTGTTACAGATAAATTATAAGTTCTTACTGCATCGTTATATGCTGTTAATGCAGACAACTTACCTATTTCTCTATTTTTTAGTTCAGTCTCACTTATAAGTTTATTTTTATACTTTTCTGATGTGATTCTATATTGCTCATTCTCATAGTTCAATTTCGCTTTACAGATATCCATTTCTTCTTTTTTATACTTAGCATCAATATACGCAGTATTAATGCTTTGCAAAACTGTTTCCTTACTAATACTTATTGAAAGTTCTGCCTCGTTAATTTTCTGTTCAGCCAAACTTTTATTTAGCTGTGTATTTACATTCCAAGGATTATTAGAATAGGCTTCATTTACTGTATATAACTCATTCTTAGCTACTCCATAATTTATCTTAGCTAACAGTATTTCATTTCTATTTATTAACGCTCTATTTAAATATGTATCATAATCTTCAAGCTTCTCTATATTATTTTTACTATAGTCACTTAACACTATTTGGCTGTCGATTGGTAGCCCTATCAATTTCTTCAAATCTATTTCCAAATTATCTATTGTGCGAGTAAGTTTATTTACTTCTAATCTGCTTATTTGTAGCTGCTTATAAGCAGTATCTATTGTTACTTTTGACAATTCTCCTACATCATACCTGCTTTTTTGCTGTTTATACATTTTTTCTTGCAGTTCAACTGACCTTTTAAAATTTTCAAGCTGACCTTTTATAGATAATATGTTATCATACAATACTCTAGTCTGATATCTAATAGTATTCTCCGTTATTTGGTTGCTAAGGCTAAGCTTCATTACATTTGCCCATAAAGAATATTTGGCAAATCTATTAGGATTCATGTATTTTGTTAAATCCTCTTTTCCACTAAAATACCTTGTATCTCCATACATAGTATAAAGAATACATAACTTTCCATATTCCTGACTATTCATAGCTCTTCCATTTTTCAATCTATTATATAGGTCATCAATACTATCGGCAGCGTCAGAAATATCAAATAGCCCTTCTTTATAGGTATAATCATTGTTTTCAATTAGATTTTTAATTGTTCTATTAGTTTTAATAATGCTGTTGTCATTTTCAACTGCTTTTTGCTGAGCCACTTCAAGTGATAGCACTATAGGCTCTGCTTTTACTTCTTGCTCCACAGCAAATACTGGACTAAACAGATTTACAACTACAGAAAAGGTCAAAAGCAGTCCTGCCAGTTTCTTTTTTTGCATATACCTTACATTCCTCCTTTAACAATATATTCATCTTATATTCTAATTAAGATTCAATATATTTGGGCAGGAGAAGCTTCATTTTGTAAATGCTTAAGCTTCTCCTGCTTTATTTTATATACCTTGCCACTCAAACCAACTAAATCCATTTATAAATACTTGCCATTTATTTACCTTGTGTTATTACCACTTTATCCTTATCACGACCTGTTATTATATTACCTGCATAGTCCATAATCACACCAAAAGAAAATACATATTCATTGCTTAAAATCATATTATCGAATCTGAAAACTAACGTTTTATCATTAAAATATGTAATTGCAATTGGTACCTTTTTATAAAGTTTTCCATTCTCATAATACTCTATTCCAT
>JAEWZA010000514.1 GCA_023395575.1 Bacillota bacterium | reverse complement strand
CGGTAAATGTGGGCGAATATGATTATGCTGGTACGTTGTTAGATACATTAGCTAATGAGATTGCAATAGATCCTGATCAGAATCCACCTAAGGCCAGATATAGATGTTGTGAGCGCAAGTGTTTTGTAAATGTTAAAGATGACTGGACTGATATTGATACAATCAAAATATATGCCAGATTCCCTACATGTGATTCATGTCACGGAGGTATCGAGGAACTGAAAAAAATTTATAAATTGAATGATAGTAATGTAAACGTATTTAAAAATAAATAAGAAGCATTAGCTAAAATAATAAGGGAAACTAATTATGGAATACTACAAAAGATAGTAAACTGTTGCTATGGGTAACAAACACGTAACTAACACTCTATCCAAAAAATCCAGCATTCATGCGGTTCTACAGTTCTTAAACAGCTAACAAAGAGATAATATTTGCGAGCAATCGCATGAAAGAAAGTTCCGGAGAATTTATTCTTCCGGAACTTTTTTTATGCGATTATTGGCAAATTTGATGATGACCGACATGAAGTGAAACGGAATGGAGGTTCTCATCAAAGGTGCGCTCGCAGATAATTTGAGAAGCTTACAAAGAGATGGAACGGAGTGCAATCGAGGTTCTCTCAGTCAGACGCAGATATAACGTATGTGATGCGTAAGTGTATGATGGATTAATTGATACTTACCAGAAAAAGACAAATATAAAATTGTAAGAATATACATAATATGATAAAATTCGATTATGGAACAATCGCGTTACAGGGTGGCTTGACCTTCATTCTACATAGAATGGGGGTGGTGCTTATGAAGAACAAATTCAGTTTTAACGACTTGATGCAGTTCGGATTATTTTTGATTGCACTACTGACATTCATTTATTTGATTAGTCATTAGTTACGCATAGAAAAACCACCCTTGAAACTTTGGCAGGTGACAGGGTGGAATTTCTACTTTAGTTATTGGGTCAAACCACTTTGGGCGGTTGTTCCTTTTGTAAGCTAAATATACCATGCAATACGTGGTTTGTAAACAGGTGTAATTATAAAAAAGTTATAAAATAAACTAATAGTTTATAAAGAATTTCAGAAAAAGAATTTGAGGAGTGCAGTATGCTCAAAGTAAATTTTTATAATAAAGTAGATGATGAAAAACTAAAGTTTGCAGTTATTCTTTCAAAGACACAAGGTAAGTGGGTGTTTTGTAAGCATAAAGAACGAAATACCTATGAAGTACCTGGTGGACATAGGGAAGAAAGTGAGAATATTTTAGAAACTGCAAAACGAGAATTAAGAGAGGAAACAGGTGCAATTGAATTTGAAATTAAACCTGTCTGTATATATTCTGTAGTAGGTAAAACAAGAGTGAATGAAAGTATAGATGAAGAAACGTACGGAATGCTCTTTTTTGCGAATATTAATTCTTTTGAGAAAGAATTGCATAGTGAAATAGAAAAAATAATGATTACAGACGAATTGCCCCAGGAATGGACATATCCGTTAATACAACCAAAGCTTTTAGCTAAAGCATTGGAACTTGGTTTTGAATAAGAGATGGGATAATCAAAGTAGAATTAGAATTCCTGAAATAGAAATATTTTGGGGGAATTTGTTGCGGCACATGAATGTGAAATAGTCGGGAAATTTGAATGTGTGACAAAAACATTTTATGTGTACAAGACGATACATAATGAATCGGAAATTATATTTGTTCAGGCACCGCTTGGTGGTGCTGGTGCGGTACAGATTATGGATCAGCTGATTGCTGGAGGAGTAAAAAAGATTATCGCTGCAGGATGCTGTGGAGCATTGATAGAGGGCGCAGAAGGTGAGTTTTTTATTCCAACAGCGGCATTGAGACAAGAAGGAACTTCATATCATTATTTGCCGCCTGCCAGAGAAATTGAACTTGACGAGAAGCCTGTTCAGGCAATAGAAAAAGCATTAAATAAGGCAGGATTTCAGCATAGAAAGTGTAAGACTTGGACTACAGATGGGTTTTATAGGGAAACAAAAGAAATGGTTCTATATCGAAAAGAGGAAGGCTATTCTGTGGTAGAGATGGAATGCGCATCATTAGCTGCATGCGCACGTATGCGCGGAATTGCTTTCGGACAACTACTATTTACGGCTGATTCTCTGGCAAATGTTGACGCACACGATATCAGGAATTGGGGAAATGATACATTTGCAGTGGCATTAATACTTGCTATGGATGCAGTAACGGAGAAAATCCTTTAAAGGCATCAGTGAATTTATATTTTTAATAGATAATCTTGAAGATGATTTATAAATTCTTTCATTGCAGATGTCAGCATTTTATTTTTATGATAAAAGATCTGACTATACATATTTAAATGAAAATTAGATATATTGACTACCTCGATTGTCTTATTAGATAATTCGTTTTGAAGAGTAAACTCAGGTAAAACAGATAGACACAATCCGGATTCTACAAACCTTTTTATGATTTCAGTATTTCCAATTTCCAAAAAAACATTGTAAGGGATACCTTGTGCTTGTAATAGATCTTCAAAATAATTTCGATAACTACAGTTTTGTTCAGTAAATATAAAAGTGCAATCTTTTAGAGAAGACAAATTAATCGGCTCTCCCCTCAATAGTAAACTATGGGCAGGAGAGGCGATTATTTTGATTGCACTCGGAGATTCCAAAGCTTTCAACCAATTTTTATTTGTTATTGGTTTATCAAAAGTCCAAAGTAAATCAATTTTGTTACTATTTAATAATGCGGAAAGTTCTTCATATGTTCCAATACTTATAATGGTATTTACATTAGGGTATTTTTTATAAAACTCACGAATGAGTTCAGGCAGATAAGTGATACATAATGATTCCAGTATACCGATAACTAATTGCCCCGAAGGAGTCGGATTATCAGTTAAAGAGAGTTTGGCATTTTCAACTGATGATTTAATTGAGATTGCATATTTCATAAATTCCTTACCTTGTTGAGTAAGAGAAATCCCTTTTCCGATGCGATCAAATAATGAGCAATTTAATTCATTTTCAAGTTGTTTGATTTGCATTGTAACATTCGACTGAGAATATCCCAATTCAATAGCTGCTTTAGAAAAGCTATTAAGTTCTGCAACTTTTAAAAATGAAATGATGTTACGTAGTTCCATTGTGACCACCTATCAAAAAAATTGAATCATAGTATTATAACTATTAATTTTACTTATCATAAAAATGATGATACTATTTCATCATCTCTTAGTCAAGTATATTTATTTCAGGAGGATTTTGTATGATAAAAAAAGTAGGTGTCGCATTTTTGGGGTTTGGAACTGTAGGAGAAGAAGTATTTAAATTAATAAAAGGGAATCATTTTTTTAGTGGAGATAAACTAGATATCGAGTTTGAAATAAGTTCAATTTTTGTAAGAGATATTAACAAAAAAAGAAATGTTGATGTGTCGGGTATCTATATGACAGCGGACTATAAAGAAGTAATCAATAATCCTAATATTCAAATTTGTATTGAGTGTATGGGAGGAGCAGGTGCTGACAAAACAGTTGAGATTATTGACGCTGCAATAAGAAAAGGTAAACACATTGTTATGTCAAGTAAAAAATGTCTTGCTCGTAATATGAGTCATATCATCGACATGGCAAATTATTACAATGTACAGTTGCGTTTTGAAGCTACTGTTGGTGGGGCAATTCCAATTTGCCGGACATTAATGAGTATGTCAAATAAAAATGAAATTAATAGAATGTATGGGGTAATTAATGCCACAACCAACTATGTATTATCTTTAATGGAAAAGTACGACATTGATTTTGACAGGGCTTTAAATATAGCCAGGGAAAAGGGTATTACAGAAAATGATTCATCTGAAGATATTGATGGGTGGGATGCTGCGTATAAAATGAAAATATTAGCCGGAATAGGAATGAAATTAGATATTAATTGCGACGAAATAGTTCCGGTTTCGACTAATGCCCTTGAAAATCTCAAAGTTTTTAAGGATACGAATGTCAGGCAGATTTTTTATATAGAAAGATACGGTAATAACCAAATTTCGTATTATGTTGGTCCGGTTGAACTGGAAAAAATCAGTATGCTGTATCATGTAAGGGAGAATTATAATCTTGTATTTGTAGACAGCAGTTGTAGTGGAGTAAGGGCATATTATGGTAAGGGTGCAGGAGGAAAAGAAACTGCATCGGTAATGTATGAAGATCTGATTGATATTTTTAAACAAAGCTATTGGTTCGAATTATCTGGTGAGGCCACATGCAAAAAAGTTAATGTTAGTGAAATAAAAATAGAAAGTTAATAAGGAATATTAAAATTTAAATTTTTACCGCACTTTTTGCTCTATAGGATTAGACAATATGAAGTGACCTCACATTTGTAGATTCGTGGATTTACCTGTAAAATATTAATTGTAAGATTAATAACAGGGATTACCGCATACAAAAGGAGGCCACATAGTAATAAAATACTTAGATTCACGCGATTAGACAGTAGAGTTCATGGCGGACCATTGACCTGATGGCAGGAGAATCTGATCCACGTATAACAGAGTGGCCAAGGCCGGGAACTGTTAAGTCTGAGGCTCTATCCATATGCGCCAGGCATTGGAACAATAAGAAATAAAGAAAAAGAGTGATTTCTTGAAATTAGCACTTGACAAGAGGTCACTTCATAACAGGGTGTCAAGCCTAGCAAAGAACTTGGCTTCGTCAATTTGCACATATATTTGCAAAACAAAAATTGATGCACAACATAGTTTGGTGAGCAACTGTATGAAGCCGCTGGTACTTAGACCATGTATTTTATGGTCTTATGTACCATTGCGGCTGAATCCAAGCGGAAGCGTGTTGCGAATGAACTATGTTGTGTATCAATTTTGTCAAAACATAAATTGTGCAAATTGACGAAATCACTAGACATATTCTTCGTTCTTAATTTGTAAGGTACCTTCCAGCCTGGATGTTCCACATCTGGGCATACTTTTTATTGAGTTTAAGTAACTCTTTATGAGTTCCTTCCTCTATAATCTGTCCCTTCTCCATCATATAAATATGGTCAGCATCTCTTGTAGTAGAAAGACGATGTGAGATATAGATCACGGTCTTGTCTTTCGCAATCTCATTTAAAGCATGATTTAATTTGTATTCAGATAATGGATCTAATGCACTGCTTGGTTCGTCCATAATGATAAGGTTTTGTTTTTTGTAAAGTGTCCTGGCTATAGCCACCTTTTGCTGTTCTCCACCGGAAAGATTTACACCATCTTTTTCAAACTCGGTCGTAAGCGGGGTTTCTATCTGATAGGTAAGCCGGTGGTCGGTCAGTGGAAAACGGGCATCATATAGGGATTGTTCCACTTTATAGTCTTCTTCTTTACTGTTTGCAGGAATATCCATAAGTACATTTTCCTTAATGGTAGCAGCATATA
>JAEWZA010000512.1 GCA_023395575.1 Bacillota bacterium | reverse complement strand
GGGTATACATATGTCTAAAAAGATTAATAATTATGTGGACAAGATGATAGATGTTATTGAAAAGGTTAACTATATTAATCCTGAAAAATTTGTTAGATACAATGTGAAAAAGGGATTGAGAAATAGTGATGGTTCAGGAGTATTAGTTGGACTTACTGAAATTGGAGAGGTTCACGGATATGTACTTTATGAGGGAGAGAGAAAAGAGGACGAGGGACGCCTAATTTATCGAGGCATAGATGTTGTTGATTTAGTAAGAGGCTTTCAACAGGAGAATAGATTTGGATTTGAAGAGGTATGTTATTTGCTTCTATTTGGTGTACTGCCTAATAAAGCTCAGTTAGATGAGTTTGTTGAAATGCTAAGTGAGTTAAGAGATTTACCAGAAGGATTTACTGAAGATATGATTCTTAAGGCACCAAGCTCAGATATAATGAACAAGCTTGCAAGAAGCGTGTTGGTGTCATATTCATATGATGAAAACCCAGATAGTGTTGATGCTAAAAACTTATTAAGACAGAGTATAGAGCTAATAGCTAAGTTCCCAACAATGGTTGCTTATGGATATCAAGCAAAGTCTCACTATTATGGTGGAAAGAGTCTATATATTCATAATCCAAGACCTGATTTGTCTACTGCTGAAAATATTTTGCACTTAATAAGACCGGACAATAAATATACAAAAACTGAGGCTGAAATTCTTGATTTGGCATTAGTGCTTCATGCAGAACATGGTGGTGGAAATAATTCAACATTTGCTGCAAGGGTAGTATCTTCTACTGAAACAGACACTTATTCAGCAATTGCTGCAGCTGTTGGCTCACTTAAGGGACCAAAGCATGGCGGAGCAAATATTAAGGCTATGAACATGTTGGAAAATATAAAAGAAAATGTTTCTGATTGGAATGATGAAGAAGAAATCAGAAATTATTTAATAAAAATTATGGATAAGCAAGCTTTTGATAAGGCAGGACTAATATATGGTTTAGGTCATGCAGTATATACTCTGTCAGACCCTAGAACAACATTATTAAAGGAAAAAGCGCATCAACTTGCTATTGAAAAGGGCAGAGAAAAAGAGTTTTTATTCTATGAAACTGTTGAAAAAATTGGACCTGATGTATTCTGCCAGAAAAAAGGCACCTCGAAGAATATTTGTGCTAATGTAGACTTCTATTCAGGTTTTGTATATGATGCATTAGGAATTTCAGCAGAGCTGTTTACACCACTGTTTGCAGTGGCTAGAATTGTGGGCTGGTGTGCTCATAGAATAGAAGAGGTTATCAGTAACCAAAAGATTATAAGACCAGCCTACAAGAGTATTTCAACGACAAAAGAATATATTCCAATTGATGAAAGATAGATGTAAGCGGTAGAAAATAGTATAGTATTTTATTCTGACCCGGGGCTGGTAAAAGTTAATAAGACTTTTATTGTCTCGGGTTTTTAACAATACAATGTTTATAATTAATAAAAATAAAATAAATATAAAATGTTGGTGGCATAATAAAGCTGAAAATGATAACATTTAATATAATATAGATAGACAATTTTTTAAATATGAATTATTATACTAGATATTTAAGAAATATAATGGGTACATATATATTTATATGTAAGATAACTATCGTTTTAAAATCAAAAATCAGTAAGTTGTGGGAAATAGCGTTCATACAGCAATGGGGCTGTACAAAATGCAGGCATATATAAAAAATATAAAAGATTCGAAGTTAATATGGAGGTTATATGAGAAAAACGAAAATTATATGTACGTTAGGTCCTGCTTCAGATAATGAGGCTATACTTAGAAAAATGATGCTTGGTGGAATGAATGTAGCAAGAATTAATTTTTCACATGGCACATATGAAGAACATAAAAAAAGATTAGATTTATTTAAAGGTATTAGAGATGAACTCAAATTACCAATTCCATTATTGCTGGATACCAAAGGTCCTGAGGTAAGAACAGGTAGCTTTAAAGAAGGAAAGGTTACTTTAAAGGAGAACGCAGAGTTTGTTTTGGTTAACAAGGATATAATTGGAGATGAAACACAATGTACTATTTCTTATAAAGAGCTTTACAAAGATGTTTCAAGAGGAAGTAAGGTTTTAATTGATGATGGCTTGGTTGAGCTTGAGGTTATTGAAATTAAGAATAAAGACATATTCTGTGTTGTTCTCAATGGTGGAACTATAGGCAACCACAAAGGAATTAATATTCCAGGGGCAAAATTGAAATTGCCTGCATTAACCTGTCAAGACATTGAGGATATAAAATTTGGGATTGAAAATGACTTTGATATAATTGCTGCTTCTTTTGTAAGGAAAGCATCTGACGTAGTAGAAATTAGAAAAATACTTGAAAAGAACGGCGGCAGTGATATTTTAATTATATCAAAAATTGAAAACAGAGAAGGAATTACTAATTTTGATGAAATTCTAAAGGTTTCTGATGGAATAATGGTTGCCAGAGGTGATTTAGGAGTTGAAATCCCTGTTGAAGAGGTTCCTATTGTTCAAAAAAATATTATACAAAAGTGTTTTAGAAATGGTAAACCTGTTATTACTGCAACTCAAATGCTAGACTCAATGATTAGGAACCCAAGACCAACACGTGCAGAGGCAAGTGACGTTGCAAATGCCATATTTGATGGTACTAGTGGCGTTATGCTGTCAGGAGAGACGGCTTCAGGTAAACATCCGGTTGAGGCACTAGAGGTTATGGGAAAAATTGCTGAAAAGGCTGAAAGTGCAGTGAATTATTGGAAGAGATTTGATACTGAAATAACTGAAATTAGTACAAGTGTAACAAATGCTATCAGTCATGCAACCTGTACAACTGCTCTTGATTTGAAGGCATCTGCAATTATTACTGTTACACAGTCGGGTCACACTGCTAGAATGGTAGCAAGATTCCGTCCAGCATGTCCAATTATTGCCACTACCGTTAATCCAAAGGTACAGAGACAGCTGAATTTATCATGGGGTGTAACACCTTATTTAGTTAAAATGGCAACTACCACTGATGAGTTGTTTGATATGGGAATAGAAAAAGCTCTCGAATCTGGTATGGTTAAAAATGGAGATTTGGCCGTTATAACAGCAGGAGTACCCACAGGAATAAGTGGAACAACAAATACATTGAAAGTGCATATTGTGGGCAAAGTATTGGTACAGGGTACTGGAATAGGTGAAATTTCGGCAACAGGTGAGTTATGTGTTGCATCCACACCAAAAGAAGCTTTAGACAATTTTATTGATGGAAATATACTTGTAGTTCCTTTTACCGACAACAGTATGTTACCAATTATAAAAAGAGCTGTAGCAATAGTAGTAGAAGAAGGTGGACAGGCAAGTCATACTGCTACAGTAGGCTTGGCACTGGATATTCCAGTTATAGTCGGAGCAGAAAATGCTACTAAAATCTTGAAAACTGGATCAGTTGTGACAGTAGATGCAGAAAGAGGACTGGTACTTAGAAGCAATTAATTGTGATTTATTCCATTTTTGTTGAACTCAAACATTATCAAGGGTATAATGTTTAGTGCAATTATTATTATGTTTAATATAGTTTCAGTAATGATTAAGAAGTTAGAATTTATATAATAGAGAGGATAAATATGTCAAGAATACTACCATTGTTACCATTACGCGGATTGACAGTATTTCCGTTTATGACATTATATTTTGATGTTGGAAGGCAAAAATCAATTAAAGCTCTTGAAGAAGCAATGATTAATGATCAGTTGATTTTTTTGGTTGCACAAAAGGATGCCTCTTCAGATTCTCCTGATGTGGATGATATTTATTCAATCGGTACTATATCAAAGGTTAAACAGCTTCTCAAACTTCAAGGAGATACTATTCGGGTGTTGGTAGAGGGAATAAGCAGAGCGGAAATAAAAAATGTGGTTCAAAAGGAACCTTTCTTTGCTGTTGAGGTTTTGGAGCCTGAAGTAGATGAGAAATTTGATACTAATGAGATAGAAGCCTTAAAAAGAAGATTAGTCTCAATGTTTGAGGGCTATGTTAAGCTGAGTGGTAAGGTTTCTCCAGATGCCGCATTGACCGTTAATGATATAGACAACATCAGCCAAATATCAGATATTATTGCCAATAATATACCTTTAAAATTGGAACAAAAGCAGGAAATTCTTTCGGAATTTCATCCTTTAAGAAGAATTGAAAAACTATTGCAGATTCTATATCAGGAAACAGAAATACTTGAAATAGAAAAGGATATAAATGCTAAGGTAAGAAAGCAAATAGACAAGGTACAAAAGGAGTATTACCTTAGAGAGCAAATGAAAGCTATCCAGACTGAGCTAGGTGACAAAGAAGGTGTTACTGGTGAGGTTGAAGAATATAAAGCAAGGATTCCTGAGGCAGGGTTTCCTGAGGATGTTGAAAAGAAGGTCATAAAGGAGCTTGACAGATTGCTGAAAACTCCTCAGGGTTCAGCTGAAGGAAGCGTAATAAGAACCTATATTGATTGGATTTTTGACTTGCCTTGGAGCAAAACGACAGATGAGATAATTGATTTAGCTTATGCAGAAGAAGTGCTAGATCAGGATCATTATGGGCTTATAAAGATTAAGGAACGTATAATTGAGTATCTGGCTGTGCAGAAACTTAAAAATAGTCTTAAGGGTCCCATTTTGTGCTTGGTAGGGCCTCCGGGTGTTGGTAAAACTTCAATTGCAAAATCAATTGCGAAGGCACTAAATAGAAATTATGTCCGCATATCTCTTGGCGGAGTAAAGGACGAGTCTGAAATACGTGGACATAGAAGAACCTATGTTGGTTCAATGCCGGGTAGAATAATTGCTGCATTGAAACAGGCTGGTTCAAACAATCCATTAATTTTACTGGACGAAATAGACAAGATGAGCAGTGATTTCAGAGGAGATCCGGCTTCAGCTATGTTGGAGGTTCTGGATTCTGAGCAAAACTTTGCTTTTAGAGATCATTATTTAGAATTGCCTTTTAGCTTGTCAAATGTTTTGTTTTTAACTACTGCAAATAGTTTGGATACTGTTCCTAGACCTTTGCTTGACAGAATGGAAGTTCTTGAACTTTCATCCTATACAGAAGAGGATAAAGCAAACATTGCAATGAAGTATCTGTTACCAAAGCAGATTGAACTTCATGGTTTGACATCAAAGAATATTAAGATTGATGAAGAAACTATAAGAGATGTTATTAATTTCTATACAAAAGAAGCAGGAGTAAGAAACCTTGAAAGAGAGATAGGAGCTATTTGTAGAAAGGTTGCTAAAGCAATTGTTTCAGAGAATAGAAGAACTATAACTATTTCTCGTTCAAATTTGGATAAGTATCTTGGTATAAAGAAATTCAGATTTGATTATGCAAATGAGCATGATGAAATAGGTATTGCTACTGGACTTGCATGGACTTCAGTTGGAGGAGTAACCTTGTCTATTGAAGTGAACATAATGCCTGGAAACGGAAAATTGGAGTTGACAGGGCATTTAGGAGATGTTATGAAGGAGTCTGCTAAAGCTGCAATAAGTTTTATCAGGTCAATTTGTAAAGAACTCAAGATTTCAGAAGATTTTTATGAAAAGAATGACATTCATATTCATGTACCAGAGGGTGCCACTCCAAAGGATGGCCCTTCAGCCGGAATAACTCTTGCAACAGCAATGGTTTCTGCATTATCAGGAGTTCCTGTAGACAGAAAGGTTGCTATGACTGGTGAAATAACACTTAGAGGTAGAGTTCTGCCAATTGGAGGCTTGAAGGAAAAGGTGCTTGCAGCACACAGAGCTGGTATAGAAACGGTAATTATCCCTATAGATAATAAAAAGGATATTGATGATATACCTGAAAATGTAAGAAAGTCACTGAAGTTCGTTTGCGCTTCAGATATGAAAACAGTTTTAAAGAATGCATTATCTACAAAATAAATATGTAGCATAATATTATTTTAATTATAACGCTTAGATTCAAAATGAAATTATTCGATTGTAGAAAAATTTCATTACATCAGAGGCGTGTAAGCGAGGCGGGAGATGTTCTCACCGTATTAAAACTAAAGCGGTACCCGCGACTTATAGAAGTGGGGGATATATTCTTGCCTCGTTATATAAATTTTTATTAGGAGTGTAAAATAAATGAAATCACACAAAATTGCTGTAATTGCAGGTGATGGAATAGGGCCTGAGGTAATAGGCGAGGGTGTAAAGGTATTAAAAGCAGTATCTCAATTGAATCCAGAGATAAATTTCGAATTTACTGACTTTCCTTGGGGATGTGAGTATTATGTTAAAACCGGCAAAATGATTGCAGATGACGGTATGGAAACTTTGGAGAAATTTGATGCGATTTATTTGGGGGCTGTTGGTTATCCAGGAGTACCTGACCACATTTCTCTTTGGGGATTGCTTTTGAAAATAAGAAAGGGCTTTGACCAATACATAAATCTTCGTCCAGTAAAGCTCCTTAATGGTGCAGAGTGCCCATTAAAAGATGTTGACCGCAGCCAGATTGATATGGTTGTTGTTCGTGAAAACAGTGAAGGTGAGTATGCTGGAGCTGGAGACTGGCTATTTAAAGGAAAACCTGAAGAGGTTGTACTTCAAACAGGTGTATTCTCACGTAAAGGCTGTGAGCGTGTAATCAGATATGCCTATGAATTGGCAAGAAAAGAAGGAAAAACTCTTACAAGTATCAGTAAGGCAAATGCACTCAATTACTCAATGGTTTTCTGGGATGAGGTTTTTGAGGAAATTGGAAAAGAATATCCAGATGTTAAGACCTATTCATATCTTGTTGATGCAGCATGTATGTTTTTTGTAAAGCAACCAGAAAGATTCCAGATAGTAGTAACCTCAAATCTGTTTGGAGATATAGTGACAGATCTTGGTGCTGCTATTGCAGGTGGACTTGGTTTAGCTGCGGGAGCAAACTTAAATCCTGAGCGCACTTACCCTTCAATGTTTGAGCCTGTACATGGTTCAGCGCCTGATATAGCAGGACAGGGAAAAGCTAATCCTTTAGCATCTATCTGGTCAGTAAGTCAGATGCTTGACTTTTTTGGATATGAAAATTGGGGAAAGGCAGTACTCGATGCAGTTGAAAAGGTAATGGTAGAGAAGAAATGCTTAACACCAGATATGGGTGGCACAGCAAAAACAAATGAGGTTGGCGATGCTGTTGTAAAAGCACTTGGTGAAATAGCTGCCAAAATGTAAATAGAAACGTGAAGTGCTTCGTCAAGGGAACTTGTACAATTTATACTTAGTTTGCTTTGGAGTTATATGGAGGCTTTATTCTAAATTTGCTATAGTAAGATTTACAATTAATAAAATTAATTATTGAACTAGAACGGATAAAAAGCTTGCGGCTGTAAGCATTAAATATTGAATCAAAAATGTTCATATTTAAGGCACTGGCAGCAGGCTTTTTGTCATTTCAAGTCTAAAAGCAAACCATCGGCTGATATCATCAAATATTTAGCCGACTGTAAATGATCTAGAAATGAGAATTAAATTTATATAATGTAAAAAATATAAATTGATTATTGGTTATTATTCAGCCTTTTATAGTACAATGTACAGCACATAATTTTATAAACTTATAATCTATATATTAGTGTTAAACTTATCAATGGGCAGTTGGGTTAGAAATAATTGCATGAATTAGTTGTATGAAAAAAGTTTGCTGAATGAATACAAAGATTTTAGTACACTATGAATTAAAAATATTATCAGGCTAAATTGTTACGATTACTGTAAATTACCAAACAAAATGTTTATAAATTAAGATGCAAACAATCAAATTAAGTGTTAAAATAAAATTATATATCGAAAGCTACTGTCTTTTTGATAAAATCAAATAAATAAGCAGGAATTTTGTTGTAGTATCACGAATATAACAAAATTAGTCAGATAGTTATATTACAAAAGATGATATAATAGATATACCAATGTGGAGGCGCTTATGTATTATACTGAAATTTCGACTTTGATTATCATAGTCACCTCGCTAGTTGCTTTCTATTTGCTGTACAGGGCAAGAGAATTGAATTTGGGAATATTAGTTTCAATTTCACTTGGTTCAATAACTTTAGGATTCACATTTTTTCCAGTCTTTAAAACAGTAATGGTATTGTTACAAGAAAGTATATTTATAAATCAAAGCTTTGCTTTTATAATATCTGTACTTGCAGTATTAATTATTTTTCTGATATTCATTTTAGTAATTAGCTTAATCATTTCATTAGCAATGCCTAATAAATTAGCTTCTATAGATTGCTGTGTAGTAATTGACAATGCAATAGCTAAAATTAAGTATGGTTATAATGAAAACATGTTAAAAAAACCAGTTGACACTGAACAAAAAATTGATACAATGGGTATAGAAAAAGAAGAAGTTGATAGTGACATTATTTTATGTAATGTTGCTTATGATGATGCATGTGTATGTGAAGAAGCGACAAAAGATGCAGCATGCGCAGTGCAAGATGATTCTAAAAATTTAGATATTGCTAATCAGGATATCGTTGACCAAGTAGATACTGACTATAGCAATATAATTCAATCAGAAAATATAGAAACTATACCTTCTGATATGTCTGAAGAAATAGGAGTTAATAATTCAGATAATAATAATATGGGAGATCAAATTTCTGAGACCGAAGTACCGCAAGTTGAAGCAGCAGAAATTAATGCTGTGGAAACTGATGTGCCAAAAATAGAAATTCCAGAAATCAGTATTTCAGAAAGCGAAACGCAAATCCCAGCACCAGAAGCAAAACTTGAAAAATTATCAACAGAGGATGTAAAGGATGCAAATGCTCTAGTTTTTAAAGCTCTTGAAAAGAAAGGCGACAATAAAAAAGTAGAAGCTATTGAGTACTATATGAAAGCATTGCAGCAACAACCGGATGTTGAAATGATACTTTGGATTGTACTAGATGTTTGTGCTCTGTATAAACAACTTGGCTTAAACGAATTGGCTATAAGTATTTTGGAAACTGTGTCTAGTCAATATGGAACTGCCATTAAGCCAGAAGTAAAAAAGGAAATTATGAATTGCTTAACATAAATATGAATAAGATTTTCTTGGAATTTTGAGGGGGGTACTTTTTTTATGAAAAAGTCTAAAGAAATAATTGGATTACCAATAATTAGCATATCTGATGGAACTGAGGTTGGTAAAGTCAAAACTGTAATAATTAATGCTGAAAAAGGAGCAATAGATTATGTAGTGGTTGATAGTGGCATTCAAATACTCAGTGCCAAAGTCATTCCTACAGAATATGTTCTTGGAATAGGTGAGTATGCATTAACAATTGAAAATGAAGATGCTATAAACGATATTAGCAAAATACCTGCAGCTATTGATTTGCTTCAAAAAAATATTCAAGTTAAAGGCACAAAGGTATTAACTAAAAAAGGCCGTCTAATTGGTGAAATTGGAGATATATATGTCAATGAAGATGACAATTGCACAATTATTGGACTTGAATTTATTGCTGATATTACACAAAAAAATGTAAGAATTATTCCTCGTGATAGTATTATTACATTTGGGAAAAATCTTGTGGTGGTTAAAGATGACGTTGAGGCAACTCTTTTGAACAATGCAGCACAAATAGCAAATCCAGTTGAGCAAGTGGATGCTGAAAAAAAAAGTTCAGAACATAGTTTAAACCAACCCAATAACAATGTTACAGAAGAAGAAATAGATTCTGGAGCTGTTTCGGATATGATGGAAATGAAGCATAAAGAATATTTAAATGGCAAAACTGCTACTAAAACCATATATGATGAGGATGGTAGTGTTTTAATAGAAGAAAATACTGTTATAGATGATGAGATTTTTGAAATTGCTAAAGCTTATGGCAAGGTAATCGAATTAGTTATGAACAATAGATAATAATAAAGGTTACAGCTGATACTGTAACCTTTACTTTAAATATCTCGTCTTTAAAATACTCAATTAAACAAATACAAACTTTATAAATATATTAAGCAGATGTTCTCAACTGGTCATTTGGCCAGTTGAGGTAAACTAAGCAATATGATATTTTACACTTTTCTATAAGTATCTTATTAAAAGTACTTGCTCAAAGTTTGTATTGCGTTATCAGAAATTATTTTTTGTCCATATTCATTTAGATAACCTTCAAAGAAACTAACGTTTGAAATCTGAGTAGAATATTCACACATAAAAACATCTAATGATTTAGAAGATGATGCAGAGCTTCCAGTCAACAAGAGATAATAACAATCTTTATGCTTAATTACGGAACTGTCACCTTTATAAAATGTGCAAATACGCTTACACAATGTATATAAATCTTCAATTGATTCGAAACAATAAATTTTTAGAGCAGAGCAAACCTTACTTTTCTTTTTCTTTTGTCTTAAATCAGAATTCTTGTATTTACTTTTTATATACTTCTGAATTGATTCAAATTCACCTTCAGAATCTATTTTGGTAATTGTCACAACAAAGCCTTCTTCATTTTCAGGAGAAGCCTCAAAG
>JAEWZA010000460.1 GCA_023395575.1 Bacillota bacterium | reverse complement strand
GTTCATGTCAGCACAATAATTGATTTTGTGTAAAATTTACATGAACATAATATATGAAAATATTACTAGTTAATCCGCCTATTCCATATAAATTCAGGATGTTTGAATATGCTGACGAAGAGGGTAGAAATGCAATCAAGAGACGAGTTTTAGTCGGTCCTCCCTTAGCTTTAAATGAAATTGCAGGAGTTGTTCCAGATGAGGATGTAGTTATTCTTGATCAGAAAACAGAGTTAGACAAAAATCCAGATTATGATTATCTTGAGGAAATGCTTAAAGAAATAAAAGAATTTAAACCTGAGATAGTTGGAATTACCTGTCTAACAGCTCAATATAACTCTGTTATAAAGATGATAGAAGCTGTAAAGAAACTAGATAATAAAATATTAACACTTGTTGGTGGAATACATCCAACTTCGTGTCCAGAAGGTTTTGAAGGTACCAAGGTAGACCTTTTGTCTATAGGTTTGGGCAAGTATAGTTTCTATCATATTGTACAAGAGCTAAAGAAAAACGGTGAAAATGCAGATTATTCTGATATTCCTGGATTGGCAATTAATAAAGGAAGTTCTTTTTATTTTACAAAACCATTAGGTAAAATATCATATGCTGAGTTCCAGGAACACTACTTATTAAGTGAGACTCCTCCAAATAGGAGTTTGACAGATAAGTACAATTATACAATTAATAAAGGTCAAAAAATACATTACCTCAGTACTTCTCAGGGATGTACACATAAATGTAATTTTTGCTACCTCTGGAAAATGACAGATGGTCGTTATTTTTACCGTGAAGTTGAAAACATAATAAATGAATTAAAAACAATGGAGCGATATGAAGTTATAAGATTTTGTGATGCACATACTTTTGGTAATATTGCTAAAGCCAAACAGCTATTTACAAGAATTATTGAGGAAGGTTTGAATAACCACGAATATATAGCTGATGTGAGAACTGATACAGTTCTTAAACATCCAGAACTTATGCAGTTAGCGGCCAAAGCAGGTCTGAAGGTAACTATATGTGGCCTTGAGGCAACAAGTAATGAGGAATTACAGAAATATGGAAAAGATAACACTATTGAAACAATATCTGAAGCGTTAGTAATACTGAATGAAGCAGGTATATATGTAAGTGGAAATTATATAATCCGACCTGATTATGATGAAGAGGATTTTGACAGAGTTGGAAGATTCGTTGAGAACAATCCAATATTTCATTCTGGATTTACTATTTTGACGCCATTTCCAGGAACAGAGCAGTGGGAGGAATTAAAGGATCAAATAGTTATTAAGGACTTTGATTACTATAATCTTACAAATTCTGTTTTAAAAACTAAACTAGAAGAAAGAAATTTCTATAAAAAACTTACTGAACTATATAAGTTGAGTGGAAAGTCAAGTCAAAAGTTTTTCGATGTTTATGGTAAAGCTAGATAAAGCTTTAAGTAATAATAAAGATAATAAAGATTTAATCAAAGTATAGGGGTGATAACATGTTAGTTGGTTGGCATATTTTGTTTCAGATACTTTTCGGTAAATAGAATTTGTAAGATTATTTTCAGAGTTAATAATTATTTTTGAATTGATTTTATAAAAATATCTATTTAGTGTTTATTAAAATATTTATTTTAAGAGGTAAAACATGAATATTGGTATTATAGGCAAGGGCAAGATGGGAAAGGACATTTTTAATCATTTTCTGCAGTATGATTATAAGCTTACCTTAATATGCAGAAAGGCAGAAGATATTGACCCTTTTATTGCATCAGTTGAAAAACAACTTAAAAAAATGCTTAAATTAGGATTTGTTACAGAGGATGTATATTTAGAAAAAAAACAATCATATATGATATCTGATAAACTAGATGATTTGAAGGAATGTAATGTAGTTATTGAATCAGTTTATGAGGATAGAGAGTTAAAAAAAGAGCTGTTTAGTAAACTAGAAGCAGTTGTAAAACCAAACTGTATATTAGCTACAAATACTTCATCAATACCTCTTAACATTATCTTTGAAAAATGTGCTTTAAAGAATAGATGCTTGGGTTTACATTTCTTTTTTCCTATAAAGGTAACAAAAACTGTTGAAATAAATAAAACCAGTTTTACTGATGAAGAATGTGTGAATCAAGTTGAAATGATTATTAAAAGTGTGGATAAAAAACCTCTTATATTGGATGAGAACGTAAATATGATTTTGTCAAAAACACTTTTAAATCTCACATGCGAAATACATAGGATTTTTACAGAGAATTATCTGGACATAAATGAAATTGATAGGATAGTAAAAAAAGACTTAATGACATTTGGACTGTTTGAAATAGTTGATTCAACAGGTATAGGTATTATTCTTGAAAGCTTGGAAAACTTCATTTCAAACCGTAACACTAATCTTTACAATCCATTTAGGCAGGCAGGAAATAAATTGATTCAAGAAGGATATGGTGGAGGAACTGGTAATAAGGGGTTCTCTATATATTATGAAGAAAATACTAAAAAATTAAATAGACTTGATGAAATAGAGTTGGAGAAATACAAGAAAAATGTCATTTTACGCTTGCAAAGTCTTATCATAAATGAGATGGCGTATGTAGTAAATACAGAAAATATTAATATAGCTAATTTTAATGAAGCAATCCAAGAAGTTTTAGGATTATCAGAGACACCGATAGATATGCTAAAAAGTATAGGAAAGCAGAAAGTAACGGATTGTCTAGCTGAAAGCTTGCTAAAATATGAAGATATGATATACCAGTCTGTTGATTTATCAAAATTAGTGAATGACTAGCAAAAGTAATTATTTATGTTATTTAGAATATGGACTGCTATTGTCTAAGTTATATGATTTAAAGGGATATGGCAGTTATATTAAAATCAACAGCCTTAAATTAATTAATGTATCTAGCATGAATAAAATATTATAATTTCGGAGGCGTATATGCTGCTTAATGAAAATAAAACTGTTATTACAGGTATAGGAATGGTAACTCCCCTTGGTATCGGTTTAGAGGAAAACTGGGAGAACTTAAAAAAGGGTAAGTCTGGAGTTAGAAAGATTTCTCTATTTGACGCTAGTGAATGTGAAACACAGATTGCTGCTGAGGTTGATTCAGAAAGGCTTGAGGAGCTTGCAAAAGCTCAGATACCAAGAAGAATAAAAAAGCAAATGACAAGAACTACTAGAATGGCTATTGTTGCTGCTAATGAAGCTATAAAGAATAGTGGGATAGACTTTGATAAATACGATAAAACACGTATTGCTGTTATCTTGGGAGTAATTAATACTTCATTTAACGAGGCGGAGATTGCAGAATCAGAGTCAAATATAATTGTAAGGTCAATGCCAAATGCGCCAAGTGCTTGGATTTCATTACTAAACGGTCTAGAAGGACCTAATTTTAATGTGTCTACTGCTTGCGCTTCTTCTGCTTATGCTATTGGATTAGGACATCAAATGATTCAAAGTGGACAAGCAGATATTGTTATTGTAGGTGGAGTTGATTCACAGATTGATCCTCTTTTTATAAAGGGTTTTAATCAGATAATGGCTATGTCAGTTAAAAACGATTCTCCTGAAACAGCTTCTCGTCCTTTTTCACTTTCAAGAGATGGATTTGTAATAGGTGAAGGCTGTGGGATTATGGTATTAGAATCAGAGAAAATAGCACTTGAAAGAAATGCATCTATATATGGAGAACTAGCAGGATATGCAATTACAAGTGAAGCTACTGATATTACAGCTCCAAAAGAAAATGGAGTAGGAATGGCGTTAACGATGAAAAAAGCGTTGTCAAATGCGGGAATAGGTATTGACGAGATTGATTATATAAATGCTCATGGTACATCAACATATTTAAATGATAAATATGAAACATTAGCAATAAAAAACTGTTTTGGTGATAGGGCAAAAGATTTGGCAGTATCCTCAACTAAATCAATGCATGGGCATGCCCTTGGTGCTGCTGGTGCTATTGAAGGGATTATCGCATTATTGTCTGTAAAAAATAATATTCTAATACCTACAATTAATTACAATGATCCTGATCCAGAATTAGATCTTGACTATGTACCAAATGTATCAAGAGAAAAGAATGTTCGTGCGGCTTTATCAAACTCATTCGGTTTTGGTGGACATAATGCTACGCTAGTTTTTAAGAAATATTAATAGCGGCATTAATATATAACTCTAACATTGTTATGTGCAAGGAAAGGGGAAAATTATATGCGACAATATCTGATTACAGGTGGTGCTGGATTCATTGGTTCTAACTTTGTTCATTATCTTTATAATAATGAACAAAATATTAAAATTAAAGTACTTGATAAACTTACATATTCTGCAAATATGGATAATTTAAAAGAATTTATTGGAAGAGATGATTTTGAATTTATACATGGGGACATATGTGATAATGATGTTGTAAAAGGAGCTATGGAAGGAGTAAATGTTATAGTGAATTTTGCAGCAGAAGTATCAGTAGACCGTTCGATACAAGATCAGCAGTCATTTTTAAAAACGGATATTTTAGGAGTACATGTGCTTCTAGAAAATGCTTTGGCACATAAGGATTCTATAGAAAGGTTTGTTCAGATTTCTACAGATGAAGTCTATGGTCAGATAGCAGAGGGAAGCTTTACAGAGACTTCGGAATTAAAACCTCGTAACCCATATTCTGCTTCAAAATGCGGTGGTGAAAGGCTGGCATACAGCTATTTTGCAACAAAGAATCTGCCTGTAATTATTACGCGTGCATCTAATAATTACGGCCCTTGTGCATACCCTGAAAAAGTAATTCCTTTATTTATTACTAATCTAATAGACGATATAAAGATACCTATATTTGGTACTGGAACACAAATAAGGGATTGGCTTTACGTTGAAGACCACTGCAGGGCTATTCACCACCTAATAAATAATGGTCAAAATGGTGAGGTCTACAATGTGGGGGCTAATCAGGAATGCACTAATCTGGAACTTGCAAAAATGATTTTAGAATTACTAGGTAAAAATGAGTCTTATATCAATTTTGTAAATGATCGACCTGGACATGATTTAAGATACAGCTTAGATATATCAAAAATTCAAAGCACAGGATGGGATGTTCAAGTTGATTTAAAAACTGGTCTGCAAAAAACTGTAGATTGGTATAAAAACAACCCTGAGTACTGGAGGATTCTAAAAGAAAACTTGGATAAAAGGTACATTGAGGGATTCTGGGGAAACAAGACAAAATAACAAAAACATAAATATTTCGTCGAGGATTGCTAAAAAGCAATATGGGAGGTTAATTATGAAAGGTGTTATATTAGCTGGTGGGCATGGGAAGAGAATGCATCCTTTAACAATTGTTACTAATAAACATTTACTGCCTGTTTATAAGAAGCCAATGATTTATTACCCAATTGAGACTCTAGTTAAAGCTGGTGTGAATGATATTTTAATTGTTACATCAGGTGAATATCTGGGACATTTTTATAGGCTTCTACAAACTGGTAAAGAATGGGGTATAGACTTACATTATGAAATTCAAGAAGGAAATACAGGAACTGGCGCAGCATTGCTATGTGCTGAAAATTTTATAAAAGATGAGGATTTTATAGTAATACTAGGTGATAACATAGTTACAGAAAATATAAAGCCTTTTGTTGATGAATTTAAAGAACAGAGAAATGAGTTCAAAGCAAAGATAATGATTACAAAGGTAGAAGATCCTAAAAAGTATGGAGTTGTAGAGTTCGATGACAAAAGAATACTAAATGTAGTAGAAAAACCTGATAACCCTACATCAAATTATGTAAACACTGGCTTATGGATGTTTCGGCCTGAGGTTTTTTCTTTGCTTAAAAATATTAAAATTAGCACTAGGAATGAGTACGAAGCTACAGATGTTCTTAATATGTATGCAAAACAAGGACAACTCTCATATGGAATAATTAAATCAAAATGGACTGATGCAGGGACTTTTGAACAACTATATAATGCAATTGTGCAAATGAAAGAGTTAGAATCTCAAGAATTAAAAGGAGAAATGTAACTTGAAAAAGATTATTTATATTAGTTTTCCGTTTTCATCACATATTAACCCTCAGATTAATTTATGCAAAGCATTTTCAGACAAAAACGTAGAACAAATATTTTATACATCACAAAGTTTTTTTAGTAAATTTGATGGTGTTAATAATATAGAGCTACGCAAGTATCCGGAAACTTTTGAAAAGAAATTCAAGAAGTTGGCTGAGGAAAATAAAGATACTGTTATAAAGGAATTCAGAGTATTTGCTTTAATGTATTATTTTTATTTATTTGCAGATGAGCTTATACAGTTTCTCATTGATGAAATTGGAAAAGAGAAGCCTTCAGTAATAATATGTGATCCATTTGCTATATGGGGAAAAATGGTTGCCAAGTATTTTAACATTCCACTTATAAATTTTTACATAGGAATACTCGGTGATGCTTTGGATTCCAAGGATTTCAAAAAAGCTATGATAAGATCATTAGTATTAGATATTCCTGAAATGATAAAGCTTGTTAAGCTTAAAAACGGTATTGATAAAAAGTATGGCAATATTACTGAACACCCAAAGCAGTTTTTATTGCATCAAGGTTATTTTTCAATAGTTCCTACCTCTAGAGAGTTTCATCCTGGTGGGGAAAACTATGGAGATAATATAAAATTCATTGGACCAGCTCATGTTGAGGACTGCGAAATTCCAAAAAATAAAAATAAGATATTTATTGCCATGGGTACATTTTCTTCAAGTGATACTATATGGGATAAATGTATTGAGGCAACAAAAGACTTGGGATACGAGGTTGTTGTTTCTTTTGGTGGTAGTAGCGGAAATTCTGTTAATATAAGCAATTTGCCTGAAAATGTTAAAATATTTGATAATTTAGCACTGGATGAATATAGAGAGGTTCTAAAGCACTCTGTTTTGTTTATCTGCCATGGAGGATTTAATAGTATAAATGATTCTATACTCTATATGACACCAATGTTAGTCTGTCCAAATACTGCAGAGCAAAAAAGCAATGGAATACTCATTGAGGAACTTGGTTGTGGCATGCTCTATGAAGATAAAAAATTTGAAATAGATAATATTAGAAAAAAAGCTATAGCAGTTATTAATAATGATAATTTAAAAATAGGACTAGAGAAATACAGAAAATCCTTTATTAATTCTATGGGATATAAAAACCTTGTTTTAGAAATAAACAAGGAGTTTAATATTTTTTAAATATTCGGAAAGCAGAAATAGTGATGGCAAATGAAATAAAAGACCTAGTTTGTTCATATAATTTATTTAATAGGACAGAAAAGAATTTCTTTCTTATTGATATTTGGAGTATAAAAGCCTATAAAGAGGACATTAGGAGCTATCTATCTAAAGAAGAGTTATTCAGATTAGAAAAAATAGAAAGCAGTAAGGGCAAAGATTTATTTTTGTTGCGTAAAGGAATTGTTAGAATTTTTCTTACTAGCTTTTTTCAGACAAAAGATAAGGTAGTTTCGTATAATTATAACAAATATGGTAAGCCATACTTTAGTGATAGTTATTATAATGATTTTAGTTTTAATATTTCTCATTCAAAAGAGTATTTATTTATGGGGATAATTCAAAATTGTAAATTGGGTGTAGATATAGAAAAAATTAATTACAGATTACAGAATTCTTTTGTTATAGAAGATGTCCTTACCCGACAGGAAAAAGAGATTTATAGTTGTTATGGCGAGGAAGAAAAGATAAAGGCTTTTTATAAAGCTTGGGTTCAGAAGGAGGCTGTAAGTAAAGCATTGGGGTGTGGCTTAAGCCTAGGCTTTAATGATTTTTCTGTTAATATAAATCCTAATATTGCAGATGAGAAATATTCGTTAGACTTATTTGGTACAAACTTTAAGATGAGGACTAAAATTGATAATAGCTATATTTTAGCAACTGCAGTCAATATAGGGACAAGGGAAGGTTAATTTATGAGGAAAACGGATACAAACTTATCGGATTTGCAAACAAGTGGGAGACCCGATTCGAAGCGCTGGTTGGCACTTTTTATAGTGTTGTTAGCTACAGTAATGGATATGATTGATAGTACTATTGTCAATATTGCTATTACATCTATTCAGCAAGACTTAAATGCAACAAATTCACATATTCAGTGGATAGTTTCTGGATATACTTTACCATTTTCATTGGGTGTTATAACTGGTGGAAGATTAGGGGATATATTTGGCAGAAAAAAGTTGTTTCTTGTAGGAACATTGGGCTTTACTATAGCATCTGCTTTATGTGGTCTTTCAACAAGTCCTGAGATGCTAATTGCTTCAAGAGTAGTGCAGGGAATTATGGCAGCACTTATGATACCACAAGTATTATCGACAATTCATGCAACATTTTCTGGAAAAGAACGTAATACTGCTTTTGGATTACATGGTGCAATGTCAGGGGTTGCCACAGCTATTGCTCCTTTAATAGCGGGTTTGGTGTTATATATTAATTTATTTGGTCTAAGCTGGCGTCTTATATTTTACATTAATCTTCCTGTTGGTTTAATAATACTAATTGGTGGGCTACTGTATATGCAGGAATCAAAAGAAATAAAGGTTTTGAAACTTGATGTTATCGGTGCAGGAATTATGACTATTGCATTGCTTATGCTGTTGTATCCTATAATACAATGGTCGGATTCAAAGTGGAATACTGGTCTGTTGATTTGTCTTATAGTATCTATTCCTGTATTTATTATATTTGTAATCTATGAAAAATACAAAACAAAAGTTGATAATTCTCCACTTGTCCCTTTCAGCTTATTCAAAATAAGGTCATTTGTGGGTTCGTTGACAGTTCAATTTATACTATTTATGTTTGTAAGTTCTTTTTTCTTTGCATTTTCTATATATATGCAAAAAGGATTAGGTTTTTCAGGATTAAGAACAGGATTAACTTATATGCCTTGGACTTTATCAATTGCAGTTGGAGCTATAGCCTCAATAAATCTATCTCCTAAATTGGGAAGAAAGCTTATAAGCATGGCAGTATTGTTTATGGTTTTTGGATTGACAGGGATAATACTTACAATAAATTATATGGGCACTTCCATTACATCTTGGCATCTGTTTCCTAGCATGGTATTAGGCGGAATTGGAATGGGAGTAACATTACCGGCTTTAACTAATTCAATGCTAACTGGAGTTCCAGTAGAAGATGCTGGTTTGGCATCTGGTGTGTATAATATGCTTGGTTTATTAGCAGGTGCTGTTGGAGTAGCTCTTGTTGGAATTGTTCTTTTTGGAGGACTATCAAGTCAAAGTGATGATAGCATTGCGGCTGTAATCCCACAGATGAAAAGCCAATTTGTAGCTGAGGGGGTTTCATTGCCTCTACAGGAAGAGATAGTTGAAGATTTCACAAATAATTATAAAGAATATTCTTCAAAAGAAAGTACTGAAGATAATAAATTTGCAATTAAAACACTAAAACAAAATAATGAGATTTCATCTGAAATGTCTAAAAAAATAACTGATATAGTTGAAAAATCAATAATAGAAGCCCAAAAAGTAAATTATACAAAGGCTATAAAAATTGTACTTGTTTATGAAATAGTTACACTATTAATTGGCTTCTTATTAATATTTCAAATACCTAAAAAGAAATTAGATGAATAGTGTAAATGAAAAACACAAAATTTTGCTCATTTTTTGACAATGGGTCAGTGTGGAGGT
>JAEWZA010000452.1 GCA_023395575.1 Bacillota bacterium | reverse complement strand
CCATCCAATTATCATCAAGATTGACATACTCATAGCCTGCATCCTTCATTCCTGTTGTTACCATAGCATCTGCAATTTGCTTAATCTTATCCTCATTGATGTCACCTCCAAAGATGTTCCAGCTGTTCCATCCCATGGGTGGAGTCAATCCTAGACTGTTTTCTAAAGCCAACACTTGTTTTTCATTCTGGACAGATAGCGGAAATGGTGAGATAAACAGCGCTATCAAAATACCCAAGGCGATAAGGCGGTTAATTTTCTTCATTACTATACTCCTCCTAGATTAATACTTTTCTGATGAAAATCACATCATCATAATGCTTACAAAAGGATTTTGTTTGAAAGTAGACATTAACTTTGTACAACGTTCGCTAAATATGTATGCTTGTCATAATAAGACTTTCTCTATTTTATACGTCTTTCTTTATCCAATTATTATCACCTATAAGAAATTATTCTACAAATATTTTCATTCTCCTTCAATTAACAACATTGTTGCGACTTTCAACTTTTGGTTTAAAAATCTTAATTCCTCTAAAAAAACCATATAAATATCGTCGCGAAGACTTGAACCGTTACTAAATTTAGTAAGAATTTTCCTACAAAACAAAAAAATCGGTCAGGGTAAAAACTATAACCCAACCGATTAATCTATTCTTTACTTAAGAAAAAATATATAGGTATACAAACTGAGCTTTCAATAATCATCTATATTTTCACAAAAAATCTTGTTATAACCACAAAACATATAGTCACACAAAAACCCACTACAACCTAACCAAAACCAGATTGAGCAAGTATACAATAGCCTGGCTCAACAATGCATTCCAGATAAATACAAGCACAAAAACGATTCCTCTGATGTTGTTTGGAAGCTTGAAAAGGACACATAACCCACGTGTAATAGCTCCATTAAACCAAAAGAATGCCAATATTTCCAGCAATAACGATATGTAAATAAGTATTTCAGAATTATATGAACCAGCCATTTTACCAGTAAAATAGCACAATAATTGTATAGGAGTAACAACAACATTAGCTATTGCATACATCTTTGCAACCTTCGTCAATTGGCTAGAATATATCATAACCAAAGACATGGACTTACTCTCTTTTCGATTTTTAAAATGCTTAATTGTATCAAAAGCAGGGTATGAAAAAGCAATTAAATCTAAAAAGCCTACCACCAAGGCTGTCAGAGTCAACATTCCTACAGTTTTGAAGTCTAATGCAAAGTTATTCTTAAAGTCTACATTATTTGAACTCATGTTTATGGCAACAAAAAACACATCACGTAAGCCAACAAAAGCAATACCTACGTAAAGCCACATTATTTTATCATTCAGTTTTGAGTAGAAGTCCTTTTTTAGTAAGAAGAAATCAATTATCTTGTTAAAATTTAATTTCATATATGCTCCTTAAGATTGTTATACACATATCATAACATATAATAATATATATAAGATATTAAAATCAAGAGCGTTATCATTATTAGTTCAGATTATTTGATAAAGCAGCTTTAAATTCTACTAAAACAGCTTTATCAAAAGGAAAACAACAGCAACAACACTTCCTATCAAAGCCGAGTTAATTATTACATTTTTCATAAATTCACTGTTTGATTTTTCTGACTTCTTCTGTGGAACCAGCTTGCTCTTATTTTCTTTTATATAGTTGTTAATGATTGATTCTGCCTCCTTCAGAATAAAATCATTTTTAACATTGCTTCTCTTATCTGAATTGAAAATATGACATTTCTCCTTTCTGTCTTTTTCCTCTTTTAATACTAATATAGCTGATTCAAATAAATTAGAATGAATGTCATTAATAACAATTACTTTTTTAGATTTCCCATCAAACATAGTATCCTCCATCAAGAATATTTATACTAATTTGCATTTAAAAATGTGGTATCACATTTTTAAATGCCGCATCTGCGGCGACAGGACGTAGTCCGCAAATGTTGTTCAAATACTAACCTCCCACGCCCCATTTCGACAACAACTAAAATGAAACTATTGTGGGAGGTACGCAGTATTTTATCTGCTTTAACTACATCTATCTAGCTATGAGTCGCTGCTTATGCAGCGCACCGCTTCAGCGGTGATTTAAAAATAGTTCATCTATTTTTAAATACGAAATAGTATTATGAGTAGTTTATGGAAGTTTACTATTTTTATACACATATACTAATTATCAATAATAAGTTACTTAGATTTCCATACTTTTGCTACCATGACCATCATATCATCAACAGGAATTTTATTGTTACAGGCGCATAATGCCTCTTCTAATAAATCATCCGCTATTTTTTGAGGATTCTTGCTTGTCATGTCTTGCAAAATACCTTGTACTGCTTTTACACTGTCGGAAGTAGCTTGAAAGGAATCAATAATCCCGTCAGAAAGCATTATTATGAAATCTCCATTGTCTACTTTCTTATGTACCAATTCCAGCTCAACATCACTCATAATGCCTGCTGGTAATGATGCTGTCTTTACTATTTCAACAAAATCATTTCTTTTGATAAAAGTAGGCGCCGCCCCCACCTTTACAAATTCCACTTCCCCTTCATATAAATCCACTACAGATATGTCAATAGTTGCGAAGGAGTCATCATTGGATTTAAGAACTAGAAGTGAATTAATAAGTTTGACTGTTGTATCCTTGTCAAAACCCGACTCCATAAATTGCTCAATCAAATTAATTGTAGCCTTACTTTGTATGCATGCCTTATGCCCTGTTCCCATTCCATCGCTCAAAGCTGCAATATATTTGCCATCACCAGTATTTATAAAAGTATAGTTATCTCCAGAAACATACTTCTCATGTTTTGACATTCTTGAGACTCCTGTAATTACTTTAAAGGTTTCCTCCTCAACAAGTTTAATTGTACACATATTAGTTTTTGAATTCAGTCCACACTCACTACCATCCTTCAACATTCTGCGGTTAACCACCTCAGAAACTATCTTCTCAACATTTGCAATACAGCTTCTTCTTCCACCGCAGCCTTTGTAAGATAAGGTTATTTCATACTTACCATATCTGTTTTCATATACAATAGCCTCTACATTTCTAATACCTGATTTT
The DNA here is from genome assembly GCA_023395575.1 of Bacillota bacterium. Taxonomy (GTDB): domain Bacteria; phylum Bacillota; class Clostridia; order Acetivibrionales; family DSM-1351; genus Ruminiclostridium. The sequence continues at coordinate 412 of JAEWZA010000452.1, read as the reverse complement.
GACAATTCCAATATTATCTGATTTTCTATATCATCCTTAAAATCAATATCTGTATTTAATTCGCTAGCCAAATTGGAAATTACTTTTGACATGCTCCTCAGCTGTTGTGACACTAAGCCTCTGCTTTCTCCAACCCTATTTCTCCATACCATATCAACTTTGAACAATTCAAAAACATTATTTACAGATTTCACAAACTCTTCTACCCTTTCGCATCTGTCCAAGAAATATTTAGGAATATCCTCTTGTTCAATCCAGCCCTTGCTATCCAGCTTTTCAACTATTTTGAACATAATTTGATAGGTGTTACAAAAGTTCTGTTCCCAGCAATGGGTACATAAGCTGCAATCCTTACAGACTTTATCGGCCACCCTATCAAATATGGCTGTAATATCGTGCTTTTCTGTAATAG